>JASFVG010000137.1:0-10622 GCA_050049955.1 Anaerolineae bacterium
CATCCTCCTCGTCCTCCTCACCACCAGGCGCGACCGCCGCCACTAACGTGCTCCAGACCGCTCCGACCTGATCTGGCGATTCGGTCGCCCCTACGTGCTCGGTCCCGATCGCGGAACCGGACCCCCCACAACCGACCAGACGTCGTGGCCGCCGGTCGTCTGTCGTGCATCGTCTGTCCCACGTTGTAGATCGTCCATTGTCCAACGCCAGCAATCTGCCATCAGTCGCAGATTCGGCATAGCCGAGGACGGCGGTACCATCCCGGTCTGGGTCGCCGGCTCCGCCACTCGCGGCTACACCTGTGTCGAAGATCTCGTAGACGGCGTCTACCCCCTCTTGCACGCCGACCCTTTGGGTTCCCAGGCCAGCTAGGCCGAACCTGACACCGATCCTCGCGGGAGGGGATTTCGACAACCTATAGGTCGTTGGAGACTTGGCCGACTGGCGATTACATCCTTCGAGCGCTCAGGCATTCCGCCCTTCCAATCGACTCGCTCTGGACACCTACCAGACACGCCATCGCCAGCACGCCGATGCGCTACGGCCTTCGAACGTAGAACCCGGTCTACTCCTCGACGGGTCTGGCGCTCCGACGTATCGGGCGTGCCCGCCACGGCCTGCCAGTCACGCATCCGATGCTCGCAGACTGAGGGGACTCCATCGACCTAGGCGCTTCTGAGGCAGTCGTCAATGCCGTATCTGGGAACCAAGCCCCCTCTACAACCGCCTCGCACTGCCGCGCTCGGCAGTGCGCTTCGCGCCGCTGCCTCTGCTCTTGCTTCGGAGGATCTTTCGTGTTAGAGTGATACCGCAAGGGACCAGGGTAGGTCTCGAGCACGTGGAGGACGACTCGGCACACGGCCTCAGCGTCTCTCGAGGGCGGGCTGCGCTCGAGAGTGGTCTCGAATGGCTGTTGAACCAAAGCTTGCGCATCCCTGGGATGTATCGACCTCCCAGGCTATGCACATCCAGTGCGATCTGCGGCGGCACGTGAGGCTTGAGCCCCTTGAGGTGCAACCGGCTATCGTTGGCGGTGTGGATGTGAGCGTGAGGCAGGGGGAGGCCCGCTCTGCAGTCGTGCTGCTATCGTTCCCAGGGCTGGAGTTGATCGAAGCTGCCACAGCAGAGAGGCCGGTGACCTTCCCCTATGTCCCGGGGCTGCTGGCCTTTCGTGAGGGTCCCGTCGCCCTGGAGGCACTGGCGAGGATCGAGCACCGACCCGACGTGCTGATCTTCGACGCCCACGGGCTTGCGCATCCACGACGGATGGGGCTCGCCACCCACCTGGGAGTCCTGCTCGACATGCCGACGGTCGGGTGTGCCAAGTCAAGGTTGTGTGGTGAGCACACTGAACCGGATGCGAAGCGGGGAAGCTGGCGCCCCCTGCTTGACGGTGACGAGCTCATAGGAGCCGTGATACGCACGCGCGACAACGTCACACCCGTCTTCGTCTCCGCCGGCAATCGCCTCTGCCTCGAAGACGCCATCGCGTTGGTGCTGGCATGTGCTCCCACCTACCGCCTGCCGGAGACGACCCGCTGGGCCCACCGCGTGGCGGGTGACGCCGCAGAGCCAATCAGTGACACAAGTCAACCACGGGGCTTGCCATGAGTGACGACTACACGAACGGTGTTCACGAGGCAGCGCGTCTGGTCCAGAGGGCACGGTATGCCGTCGCGCTGACGGGCGCGGGGATGAGCACGCGGTCGGGCATCCCGGACTTCCGATCACCCGGGACCGGTCTTTGGGAGCGGGTCGACCCTATGGAGGTCGCCTCGATTTTCGCCTTCAGGCGTCACCCTGAGGCATTCTACGGTTGGTTGCGGCCCCTGGCACGTCTCGTACATGACGCCGCCCCCAACCCAGGCCACGTGGCGATGGCGGAATTGGGGACTCTCGGTTTCCTGAAGGCGATCGTCACCCAGAACATCGACAACCTGCACCAGCAGGCCGGCTCGGAGGTTGTGCTTGAGGTGCATGGGCACCTGCGCGAGGCCACGTGCATCGAGTGTTACCACGTAGAGGCCACAGCTACACTACTCCGAGACTTCCTGGCGTCCGGGCAGCTCCCTCGATGCAGCCAATGCGGCGGAATCATGAAGCCGAACGCGGTGCTCTTCGGAGAACAGCTGCCCATGGGAGTCTTGAACAAGGCAAGGGCCCACGTGGATGCCGCTGATCTGATGCTGATCGCCGGATCGTCGCTGGAGGTGTTTCCCATCTGTCGGCTGCCCTCGAGAGTCTGCCGGCGGGGTGGGCGCCTGGTCATCATCAACCTGACGCCGACGCCCTTCGACGATGCAGCAGATGTCGTGATCCACGCCGACGTCGCCGACGTGCTCCCACTAATCGTCCGCGCCTGCCAGCGGCAGTCGGACTGACTGGCAGCCTCGCGCCCAAGCCCGCTGCAAGCAGCGGAGCCCGCGATCTGCCGGCCGGCTCAGCAGCCCCGGGAGGTGAGGCGCGAGTCACGGAAGGAATGGGGATCTACAGCAACGTCTCCGACGTGAAGCGTCTCCACCTGCTCGAGGGACCTGAGCGGCGTATGGAGGTGCACCACGTGACGGCTTCGGTCAAGGTCCACCACGATCCCCAGAGCCAGCACAAACCCATCCTCGTCCTCCATGGCCACCAGCCGGTGCTGGGTGAAGGACGGTGACGGAACAACGGACAGGCTCAGCCAGTCCACGTGGAGGTTGCGCCCGGCCTCAAATGCTCGCTGGAAGCGCTTGGCGCGGTGGGCGCGCCGCTCAACCGAGCCACGGCGGCGGACCGGTCCTTCAACACGCCGGTCAATGACGCGCGTTCGCCGACCGCGCCGGAGGGGAACCAGGAGGTGCTCCAGTTCGCTGCCCCGTTGGAGGGCCACCACGGTCTCAGGTCGCAGGAGCGCCACCAGCGCCCTCTTCAGCGCTCCTCCCCCGCGTGCGGGTTCGACCATGCCGTCGGTATCGAACACGACGGCCGTGGCACCCTCAGCCCGGGCCTTCGCAACCAACTTGTGCGCCGCGACGAGCGTCTGGAGCATATGCCCGGCCGGCGAAACGTCTCCCACGAAGGCCCGAAAGCGAGCGCCGCCGGGAGGGAACCCGCCCTCCCGATACCCACCGAGCGCCAGCGTCATCGTGGTCGGAGGACCGAGAGAGGCCTGCCCCATGTCCCCGTCCACGAAGGCCAGTCGCCCGTGGTGAGCGCCGAGGCGGTGATAGAGGTAGCGGGCAAAGGTCGTCTTGCCGGTATTCGCGGCTCCCACGACCAAGATGGTGCCACGCAGGGCGGCGAGCTTCATGCTCTCCCAGCCCGCGGGAACCGTGATCCGTCCCAGAGGCTCCATGGCACGCGCGGATTCGAGGGTCTGACCGAGGCCTCGGGCGAGGCCCCGGACGCAATCTGACGAATGGGACCGGCTCGCTCGGTCCCCTATTCCTCTTGGATCGTAATCGACAGAATGCCGTCGCCGACCTCGATCGACTCGACCACGTCCATCCCGTCAGCAACCTGGCCGAACGCCGTGTACGCCCCATCCAGGAAGGGCGTCGCCTCCAGGGTGATGTAGAACTGGCTGCCGCTGGAGGCACGCTCGGGGTTGACCTCGTCACCTCTTCGGGCCATGGCTATGGCGCCCTTGACGTGCTCCAGCTCGATCTCGGCTGGCACCGTGTACCCCGGCCCTCCGCTGCCCGTTCCCAAGGGGTCACCGCCCTGGATGACGAAGTCCGGCTCAACGCGGTGGAACGTGAGACCATCGTAGAAGCCATCGCGCGCGAGAAAGACGAAGTTGTTCACCGTCTGCGGCGCTGCGGTAGCGTCGAGATCGACCACGATGTCGCCCTTCTCGGTCGAGATCGTAGCCACGTAGGTCTTGGCTGCATCGATCTGCATCCTGGGTAGCTGGCTGTACATGTTCGCGCGCTCAGCCGGGGGTGGCATAGTTGTCTCCTCCTCGGTGGATTCGATAGGCAGTGCAGTGGCCGTGGGATCCCCCTCTTCAGCAACCACGGTCGGCGAAGGTACCTGCGTCGGTTCCGGAGGGATTGCAGTGGGTTCCGCGGGAGCCGCCTTTCCCGGTCCCAGCGTAAACCAGTAGGCGACCACCGCCAGCAGAACCACCGCGACGGCCCCGCCAATCCACCACCACATCTGGTTGCGATTAGATTCTCGACTGAGCGCACGGGGTGGCGTCGTTCTACTCACTCTCTTGCCACCCCTTTGTGTTTTGGCCATGGAACCTCCTGAGCGACAGTGAACCACATCCTTGATACCCGACGACTTCCCTCGGCCTTCGATCGGGCCCGACAAGCAATGCGCGGACTAGCAACCGATCCGGACGCCGGACAGCCCGCCGAGTTCCGACTGCCGATTCCCGCGGGAGGGAATTATACGCATAATCCGAGCGGTGACAAAAAGAGGTGCTAGGGTGTGACGACCCACAGGAGGGCGCCACACACAGCCAGGCCAACCAGGAGACCCAGGTCAGCCCTGAGGAACCGCCCCTCCGAATAGGCCCGCGCGCTCCTCTCAGCATTGGGATCGAAGGCGCGGACCATGGCGGCGTTGACGATCTGGTCCCCGTAGCGCAGGGTGTTGCTGAGGATCGTGATCAGGAATAGACGGAGTGCCAGAAGAGGCCGCCGGAGGCCGCCGCGCAGCTTAATGGTTTCGAACGTCACGCGGGCCATCTCGTGCAGCGTGTTGAACAGGTTCATCGCCACTCCGAGCGCGAAACCCAACCCGGTGAGACGGAACCTCTCAAATAGCGCTATCACGTCGGAGACAGAGAGAGCGGAAAGACCAAGGCTAAACGCCAACGTAAGCGCCAGGGCCCGCCCCGCCATCGCGAGGCCGGGCCGAAGACCAGTGGCAAGGAGGGCAAGACTGCCCGCCCAAAATGGGGCGGCAGCCTCCACTATCTGGTCCTCCCCTCTTGCAACGAACGGCCCCAGCGCCAGAGCGGCGGCGATGAAGATCCAGAATCGGGCGCGACAGAGAGGACGCAGGCCCGCCTGGCTCCACTCGATGCCGAACAGGAGCTCTAGGGCCACGAGGGCTGCCAGCCCCCAGCCTTCCAGAGTCAGCGCGAGGATCAGTCCCCAGATGGTGAACCCGAGGTAGCCCCAGGGGCTGAAAGGATTCACTCGGTGACGGCCAAAGTCCGCCGGCCCAGCCGACGGGCCACCGCGCCGCCCAATGCCCACGCGCTCCATCCAGCAATCCCTCCCGCGACAAGTCGCACCACCAGCAAGACAGCCAGGATGAGCACTGCCAACCCTACGTCCAGCCCCAGCATCTCGCTTCCATCCTTGACTACCATCGCATAGACCTCGCCGATGCGACGCCCGTACATGATCCGCATCATGACGAACTTGTGAGGGAAGTTCCACCCGACAGCCAGGGCGCCGGCCAGGGTGTATGCCCACCGACCGGGATCACCGGCAAGAGACAGCACGGCCTCCATCAGAATGCTCTCCATCAGGATAGCCGCCACCGGTCCGATCCTCGCACCGCCCGGACTCAGCAGCTTCAAGAGGGCCGTAACGACGCCGATGAGGAAAACAGATCCGCGCTTCTGCACGAAGAACCGTCCCACTAGGGCCATCGCGACGCCGATGCCGCCAAGGATCACGCCCTTGAAGAGAGTGTTCGTGAACGCGGGAAAGGCGACGTTCAGGGCGGACCCGAGCGTTACCTCGACCACCCCCCACAGCGCGCCGAACAACCCAATGGAGACCCAATCACGTACCCGGTATTCAGACACCCGTTCGCCTCCTACGGCCCAGCTTCTCGTTTGCCGGGGATCACCTGAGCCGACTCGACCATCGCAGCCGGCCTCCTGCCACCCGCAGGCTGCACCTTCCCATCCATCATCTCCCACACGCGGTGGGCATACCGATCGACCAACCGACGATCGTGCGTGATCAGCAGCACGGTGTGACCCTGGCGGTTGAGCTCGGACACCAGATCCATCAGCTGGCTGAGATGGTGCCAATCCTGGCCTATGGTCGGTTCATCCAGGATCAACAGCTCGGGGCGCAAGGCTAGCGTGGCCGCCAGCGCCGTGCGCTGCTGCTCCCCCACGCTGAGCGCGTGGGTCGGCCGGTGGCGCAGATCCTGTAGGCCGCTCCGAAGGAGCAATTCCTCAACGTCCTGGTTCCGATCTCGCCCGGAATTGCGCGGCGCGAAGCGAACCTCCTCCTCAACCACCTGGCACACCAGCTGATGCTCGGGGTTCTGCTGGAGAAACCCCACCTGGGGATAACGCTTGCCATTGCCGTGCCACACCACCTTACCCCGTCGCGGGCGGATCAGGCCGGCCAGCACCCGGGCGAGGGTCGACTTCCCCACCCCGTTGCGGCCCAACAGCCCGGCGAACTCACCCCTCTCCAGCGTCAGCGAGCAGTCGCGCAGCACCGGATGGCCTTCATAGCCGACAGTCACCCGGCGAACGGTGACCAGGGCCCCACCCCAGACAGAGGGCAATCGCCGCGTGGTCGCGTCAGGCGCAGGCTCGCGAGGGCTGGACACAAATACGGGCCTGATGACTCGCCCGTGGGACCCAGGTCCCAACACCTCATCGGCAGAGCCGTCCGCCACCACTCGGCCGCGGTCCAGCCAGATCAGCCTGTGCGCGTGGGGCAGAAAAGGCTCCAGGCGATGCTCGACGACCACCACCGTGACGCCAAACCGGCGGTTAAGCCGCGCCAGGACCCGCGCCACGGACTGGGTGCCCTCCGCGTCCAGGTTGGCA
Source organism: Anaerolineae bacterium (assembly GCA_050049955.1). GTDB lineage: Bacteria > Chloroflexota > Anaerolineae > B4-G1 > B4-G1 > SKLM01. Next base: position 6,747 of record JASFVG010000137.1, read on the forward strand.
GTCGGTTCATCGAGAATCAGTATCGTCGACCGCATTGCCAGGGCAGCGGCAATGGCGACGCGCTGTTGCTCGCCCCCCGAAAGGCGGCGCACCTCGCGCCCACGGAGGTGCCCAATACCAACGGCCTCGCAGGCGAAGGCGACGCGGCCAGCAATCTCCTCTCCCTGCAGCCCCAGGTTGCGCGGGCCGAATGCAACCTCCTCCTCAACCAGCCCGTTGAACAACTGGGCGGCTGGGTTCTGGAAGACCAGACCGGCCTGGGTGGCGATCTGGGCCATGGGGTGATCACGCGTACTCAGGCCGTGGACGAGTATCTCCCCGGTCACCTGCGCCCGCGGGGACGCCTCCTCCTGGTGGAGCAGGCCAAGCAGGGCTAGCGCCAGGGTGCTCTTCCCGCTCCCGGAGCGGCCTCCAATCACCACAAAGGCCCCAGCGGAAATCGAGAGGTCAAAGCCGTCGAGCGCGCAAACGCCCGGATAGCGGACGTGTAGTCCACGCACGCGGATGGCTTCGCCCTCGCTTGCCACGGGCGATGGAGAACTTGCCTTCGACAGACTTAACCCCTCTCGACCGTCCGGAGCCAGTCGATCGTCGCCTGAATGCGCAGGCGGCGGAAATCGGACACCGCTTTCCCGAACGCGTCCTGCGGCTCCTCGGAGGCCCGCTGCTCAATATGGTGCAGGCGCTCCCGGCACAACGCCTCCTGGGCTTCCAGCAAGGTCTCCAGGCCCTCCAGCTTCAGCGCGTAGAAGAAGTAGATCTTGGCCAGTAGCTCGACGCGCTGGTCGCGGACAGCGGCAACGGGCTCCCGTACCCAGGCCACGAAGCGCTCGCGCCCAGCCTCTGTGATCCTGTAGACCTTGCGCGGCGGGTAGCTGGCCTCATCTCGGGACGACGCCACCTCGCCGGTCTCCTCCAAATCCTTCAAGGTCCCGTAGACGTTGCTGATCCCAATGTACCAGATGCGCCCCAGCTCCTCCTCAGCGCGCTGGTGAAGCGCGTAGCCGTGGGCCGGTTCCTGCATGAGGAACCCAAGCAGAGCCTGCTCTAGGGGGAACGGGGATTGGGAGTCCATGGTTGCCGGGTATGGTCAATCAGTGAATATTCACCAGGGGATTATTGTACCCAGGCTCGCTCCTAAGTCAAGCAAGGGCAACCAACGTGGGAACAGCCACCAAACGCGAGGTTAGGTCTGCTCTCCGTGGCTACGCGCGGCGGAGATCAGGCCGCAGTCAGACGAATGAGGCGAACGGCGATGGCATCTGCTGGGCCTCGCAGCGTTGGCCAGCTCTCGGCGATGCCGGTCATCGAGCGAGGTCTTCTCTTCCAGTGCCGTGCCTTCAGTTTCGTCCTCGCCCGCGGTGTCGATGAGCAAGGCGTAGCCGTGGCCGGGTTCGGGCTCGTGGCGGCGGTGGTGGTCTCCCCGGATCAGGCCCTGGGCTGGCGAGGGAACATCCCGGCCTCGGCGTCGATGGTCTCCAGGCAGTATTGGGTCTTGATGAGGGGGTGGTTGCGGCCGAGCCTCTTGACGCGCTTGCGGACGTACTCGGCGTAGGCAGGGACCTCGGCCCCAACCGGGTCGGCGTCGGCGAAGAAGGCGGTGGTGACGTTGGTGGAGGCGCCCATGGGGTCGAAGTCCTTGCCCCACTTGGTGGCGTCCACCTCATGGGCCTCGTCGCACTCGCGGAGGAGCGAGGCGGTGCCGCCGGCCACGTTGGCCCGCGGATCGGCGGAGAAGAAGAGGCAGCGGGCGTTGCCGAGCTGGAAGATGTAGCCCTCGCGCTTGGTCCAGCGACCTCGGTCCCAGGCGCAGTTGCGATGCTCTTCGAGACGGAGCATCGAGTTGATGGTCTGGGGCTTGAAGGTGGGGCTAGCCTTCACGATCTGGCCCCCTCTGATCTGGTAGAGGTTGAGGAGATAGGCCTCGAGCTGAGCGGCGAGCTCGTTCTTCCCCGACTGGCGGGACATCATGACGGCGATGGTCTGGCCGTGGCCGCCGAGGATGGACTGGAGGATGGCGCGGGCCGGCCGGCGGCCAGGATCTGGTCGATGAAGTCGTCCAGAAGGATCTGCTTGTGGTAGAGCATGTCGATCACCGCGTCGATGGTGCAGTCCTCCGGTAGCGGCGAGTCCCCTTCAGCGAGTTCCCCTCCGCTGCGGTCGGGGCCGGCCGGGCGGGCAGCATAGTAGCCGTGGCGAAGGGCGTTGACGTTGCCCTGCGGCGGGCCTACAGGCCACCGCCCTCCCCCGTGGGCTGCGCAGAGGGCCGGCTTGGAGCCGCGTACGGCCCAGGCTCTGCATGGGTTCCCGGCCGCCGTGGTGGCGGTACATGGTCGGCTGGTCAATTCGACTACACTCCGATGGTCCGCAGGATCAGGAACAGGAGCTTGTAGAGTGCTGACTCGATGCGGTCGTAGGCCGGCTGTGAATGGCTGTCCATACGTCTCCGGGGTTCGGGACGGCTGCCCCGGCCCGCCGGCGGGTGCTCGGCGCCGGCGGGCCGGACGGGGCGAGTGGATCGTATTGTAGAACATATGTTCTACTTTGTCAAGTGGGTGGCGCTTTCTTCGTGGAGGGTTCCCGCAGGAGCAGATAATCGCAGGGCAAGGGGCAGGGCGTCCCAGCGAGGCCTGGTGTGGAAAGCTCGGCGTGGGAGGGGCCAGCATTAGTCAATCCTGGCCCGCGATTGGGCTGAGCTGTACTTGACATCGCGCGGTTTCGGTGATAGACTCGGTCATTTGCTCTAGCAACTCCGCTGACAGCGGACCCACAAAGCCTGGAGAGGACACCATGAACACCAAAGCAAGGAAGTTGGGACTCCTCGTGACCGCGCTCACGGTGGCGGGTCTGGCGATGGGGTTGGCCGCGCTGATCCTCGGGACGACGCCTGTCCTGGCAGTCGCCGCGATCATCTACGTGGATGATGACACCTGCCCCGCCGCTGGCGACGGCTCGCTGGCTACCCCGTACTGCTCAATCCAGGATGGCCTCGACGATACTGCCGATGGCGACATCGTCAGCGTGGCGGCGGGAACCTACGATTCCACGTATGAGACGTTCCCCCTGACTGTCTACACCGACAACGTCAGCCTCATCGGCGCCGGGGCGGGGAGTACCACCATCGACGGGGGGGCACGCCCACCATCCTGAACATCCAGGCGAATGGCGCTACCGTCCAGGGATTCACCTTTGAAGATGCCACCAATGGGATCGACGCCGACGTGGGAGGGTTCAGCGTGCTGGAGAACATCTTCTCCAACGAGACCGACCACGGCATCGGCACTGGGGTTCTGGTTGACATCGACGAGTTTCAGCGCGCCGCCAGCTTCTCGTTCGGCGACGTATTGATCGAAAGCAACGAGTTCTACATCAGCGACGACGGGGTCTACCTCGACCTGCAGTTGGACTTCCACGCCGGCGTAGAAGGTCTGAGCGCCACCATCGGCGACGTGGACATCCTGGACAACCTCTTCGACATGGAGGACACCGACGGCGTGGACATAGTCTTGACAGTGGACGACGTCAGCACCGGCACGGTCTCCATCGGCGACATCGTCATCTCGAGCACGAACGTATTCTCCGGCGGCGACCGCGGGGTGCATTTCGACGGGAACCTGGAGGATTTCATCGATACCACCGTCACCGTGGGCGACTTCAAGGTCAACGACAACACCTTCGAGGGCCAGGCGGGCGATGCCGTACGTATTGACGACTATTACCACAGTGGGGACTGGCAGGGCACGACCACGGCCACTTTCGGCAAGCTTGAACTCAATAGGAACCACATCTCCTCAACCCAAGCCAATTGCCACGGCATCTATGTTGGCAGGTACGCCAGATGGGAGCATGTCTACGACGACGTTGTGGTTACAGTCG
>JASFVG010000138.1:0-10612 GCA_050049955.1 Anaerolineae bacterium
GCGTGCATGGATCTGGAGAGCGGGGAGATAAGCCCCGACTTCCTGGGGCTGTACCGCGAGGTTCGTCAGGAGATGGCAGACGAGTTGGGGATCGCGTTCAAGTACCCCTCTCTGTATGCGTAGCCTACGGCCAGGGCTGATCCGGTCTCGACTGCAACAGAGCGCGCGGTGAAAGCCCGAGGCGCTCGAGGATCCAGGGCTACCTACCGACAAGGGAGTTGATGAGGATATGCTGACATTCCAGGAAGTCGTGCGCAGGGCCCTAAACGGGCCTATCGCCACCGAGAAGGACTTCGACATGAAGCGTTTCGTCCCAGCCGTAAGGCGGCTGGTCAAGAAGTACGCCATCAAGTACGACCCGGCGACCCCCGTCCCGTGGGATGATGACCTGGCGGACCGCGTGTGGGAGGCGGGCAGGGAGCTGATCGCCGACGTGGGCGTGTTCTGCGTCGACAGCGAGCGGGTCATCGAGTTCGCCGCAGGCGAGCTAGAGCAGGCTCTAAGGGACGCGCCGAAAGCCGTGACGCTGGGTGAGGGCCTGGATGCCAGGGCCTACCCCGTCCGCCGTCCTGAAAGCGACGTACCACCCTTCTGTTCGCTGGGGGCCGCCGGCTGCCCCGTCGACAGCGAAGAGGTCTTCTTGAGCCTGATGCACGCCTACGCAGAGCTCCCGTACACGGACGCGATACCCACGCCTGCCCTGACCCGCATCAATGGCCGTGCCATTCGGGCGGAGAGCCCACTGGAGGTGGAGGGCTGCATCCGAACCGCCTTGATGTCCAAGGAGGCCACCCGCCGAGCGCGGCGCCCAGGGCTGTGTATCGCCAATCTGGTCGCCACGGGCGTGCGAGCAGCCGGCCACATCGCCGGGCACTCCATCGCCGCCGGCAAGGGAGACATGATGGAGATCGGAGCCTTCGCGGAGATGAAGACCGATTTCGACATCCTCAGCAAGGTGGCGTACATGCAGGCCGTGGGCTGCCCCATTCTCGGCGAGACGGGTCCCGTTCTGGGTGGCTACTGCGGGGGACCCGAAGGCACGGCGGTGACGCTCGCCGCCTACCATTTCTTCGCCCTGCTGGTGCTGCGGGCGAGTGTCCATCACCCCTTCGCCGTGCACTACAACACCCAGACCAGCACCCCGCGAGACGTGATATGGACCCGCGCCATCGCCAACCAGGCCATCACCCGCCACAGCGATATGGGATGTCTCAACGTGGGCGTCATCACGACCGGCCCAGCCACCGGGCTGAGCCTCTACGAGACAGCCGCTTTCGTCGCCGCAACTGTGGCCTCGGGCGGCTCCATCGAAGCTACGGGCGCTGCCCAGTCGACGCATCCCGACTACCTCTCCCCTATGGAGCCCCTGCTCGCCGCCGAGGTAGCTCACGGTGTAACGGGCATGTCGCGCCGGGAGGTCAACGACATCGTTGTCACATGCATCGAGCAGTATGAGGAGCAGCTGAATGATCCTCCGCTCGGCATGAAGTATCAGGAGTGCTTCGACATGGCCTCAAGGCAGCCGAGAGAGGAGGCCTTGGAGCACTACCGTCGGGCACGCCAGAACCTGACTGACTGGGGCGTTGCCTTCCGCGACGAGCCCTTCTATAGCTAACATCCAGCAAAGTGGCCGCCGTCCTGGCCGATGTGGGTCGGGACTTCGCCAACTGGCGAGTCGACCGACAGACAACTTGGCCGCTGACCATTCCCTCGGGAGACGCAAGCAACTCAGGAGCCGTACCTATGAACACAACCATCCGTAGGATCCACGCCCGCGAGATCGTCGACTGTCGCGGGTACCCCACAGTAGAGGTGGACGTTGAATTGGAGGGCGATATCACCGGCCGGGCAGGGGTCCCCGCCGGCCTCTCCACCGGTATGCACGAGGCCTGCGAGATCCGCGACGCCGAGGCACGCTACCGCGGTCTCGGCGTTCGGACCGCCGTGGAGAACGTCAACCAGGTCATCGCCCCGGCGCTAATGGGCCGGGACGGCACCCGTCAGAGAGCCCTGGACACCACGATGGTTGAGGAGCTCGACGGGACGCCGGACAAGTCGAAGCTGGGCGCCAATGCCATCGTCGGCGTGTCGATGGCCCTCGCCCGGGCCGCCGCCGCGGCGGCGGGCAAACCGCTCTTCAAGCATCTGAACAACAATGCCCGCGTGATTCCGGTGCCCCTCTTCAACCTAATCAACGGGGGAAAGCACGCCTCTGGAGACCTGGACATCCAGGAGTTCATCATCATGCCCGTCGGCGCTGAGACTTTCTCGCACGCCCTCCAGATCTGCACCGAGGTCACCTTCGAGCTGCGAGACCTGATCGTCGCCAAGTATGGGAAGATCGCGGTCAACATCGGCGATGAAGGCGGCTTCGTTCCCCCGATGCACGGCGCGCGAGAGCCCCTCGATTTCCTGGTGGAGGCCGTGGACCGGGCTGGCTACAGCGACCTCATCGTCTACGGGCTGGACGTCGCCGCGTCCCACTTCTACGACCCGGAGGAGCAGGTCTACCACTTTGCCGGTGATCACCTCACGCGGGAGGATATGATCGCGCTCTATGAAGAGCTCTGTTCCGAGTACGAGCTAGCCTCCATCGAGGATGCGCTCTACGAGGACGACTTCGAGGGATGGGCACAGCTGACGGCTGCGCTGCCGGACGTTCAATGGGTGGGAGATGATCTGTTCGTCACGAATCCCGACCGGCTCCGGAAGGGCATCGACATGGGCGCCGCAAACGCGTTGCTCTGGAAGATCAACCAGATCGGGACGCTGACAGAGGCCCTGGACGTGGCAGAGATGGCGTATCGACACGGCTACGGTGTGCAGGTCTCGGAGCGTTCTGGCGAGACCGAGGACCCCATCATCGCGGACTTCACGGTGGCGCTCAACGCCGGTCAGATCAAGACTGGGGCCCCCGTTCGTGGCGAGCGGACCAGCAAGTACAACCAGTTGCTGCGGATCGAGGAGATGCTGGGAGGCCAGGCTGTGTACGCTGGTCACTGCTTCCGCTGGCAGGGATAGCCTGCCGCGACGATCTTTGAGCTGGATTTGCCTCCGAGAGCTTTCCCAATGCAGGGCTTGACCACCACCAAGCGCTGGCGGACGATCCGAAACCGCGATCGGCTGCTCGACCACGGCCCCCGACAGCTTCGCACGGCCGCGGTGGACATCATGGAACACGCCATTCGGGCCGCCGATCCCTACGCCGCTACGCTGGATCTCCTGGAGCTGCACGCCGGCCATCTGTGGGTCGGCGACATCACGTATGACCTGGCTGACTGGGAACACATCTACGTGGTCGGCGCAGGGAAGGCCACCCAGCCCATCGCCCAGGCTCTGGAGGAGCTGCTGGGCGACCGCATCACCGACGGCCTGGTGACCCTCAAGCGCGGCGAGGTGGTGCATCTGCGCCGCATCCGCGTCGTCGAGGCTGCCCACCCCGTGCCCGACGGGGAGAGCTATCGAGGTGCTCAAGAGATAGTCAGCCTCGCACGTCGCGCCGGGCCGAAGGACCTCGTCTTCACGGCGATCACCGGCGGGAGTTCCGCGCTGCTCGTCTGGCCGCCGCGGGGCGTCTCCCTCGCCGACCTGCAGGCCCTGAATGAGCTCCTGCTGAGGTGCGGTGCATCGATTCGCGAGATCAACGCTGTGCGCAAGCACGTCTCGCGCGTGAAGGGCGGACGGCTGGCCGAGGAGATCTTCCCGGCGGAGCTGGTCAACCTGACGGTGTCAGACGTCACCGGCGATCCTCTCGACTACATCACTGGCCCCACCGTTCCAGACACGTCCACCTTTCAGGATGCCTGGCGAACCCTGGACCGCTACGACCTGTGGGAGCGGGTGCCCGACTCGGTTCGCCACCACTTGAACCGAGGTCAGGAGATCGAGTCGCCCAAGGCCTTCTCCCGCCCCTACCACTCCTTCGTCGTCGTCCCCGGGGACGCCGCCTGTCGCGGGGCCAGTCAGCGCTGCGAGGAGCTGGGTTTCGCGCCCCAAACGCTCACGACCGAGATGGAGGGCGAGAGCGCAGAGGAAGCGGTGGCCTTCGTCGACGCCGCCAGCGGGTTCCGTGGCCCGTGTGGGTTGATCGCTGGCGGTGAGACCATCGTGACCATCGAAGGCGAGTGCGGCAGAGGCGGATCCAACCAGGAATTCGCGCTGAGCGCTGCCTTGCGGATCGCGGGGCGGGAAGACCTCGTCGTCGCTTCGATAGATACCGACGGGACGGATGGGCCGACCGAGGCCGCCGGCGGGCTGGTCGACGGTTGGACCGTCGATCGAGCTGATGCTGCCGGCTTCGACGCTGAAGGGTCCAGGCTCCGGCACGCCGCGCTGGAGCTGCTCGCCGCCACTGGCGACTTGGTGGTGACGGGGCCTACAGGAACCAACGTCAACGACCTGAAGCTGCTGCTGAAGGCACGCTGAGGGCGCTGCAGCTTCGTCGCCAGACACTGGTCGATGACGCGACAGACCTCAGGGCACCCGGGAGAGTGATTGATCCCGGCGAAGGACGCGGTCCTGTTCAATGTCACCCATCAACGGAAAGCCGGAAAGCTCGACGGTCGCGGCCTCGGGTGCCGTGACCCGGTCGATCACAACCATGCCATCGAAGACCACCAGCGGGTGCGCGTGGCATGGAGAAGCAGGGTGTAGGATCTATTGATCTCGGCGTCTCTGGTCAAGCGCGGCCCCTCCTACCCGCTCGATATCACGCTCCACTAGGCCTGGCACATCCGCGATGTCTCAAGCCCCTGGAGGTAGGTTCATGGAGGACAAGCAGGGTCAGACCCTGAGCACTCTGCGGAGGACGGTGTTCCTGGTCTCGCTGCCCTTCTACATCATCAGTCTACTGCTGCCAGTCTATGGGAAGGAGATCGGCGCCAGCGTGGTGGAGATCGGGCTGTTCTACACGGCCTTCTCGCTGATGACGGTGCTGCTGCGCCCCATGGTGGGCTGGGGTCTGGACCGCTTTGGGCGGCGCGGCTTCCTCATCGCCGGGGTGGGCGGCTACGCTGCCACGATGCTCAGCTTCGCATTCATCCAGCAGGTGGTCGGCATGGTGCTGGCACGCGTCTTCCAGGGTATCTCATCCTCGCTGATGTGGCTTTCGGCCCAGGCCATCACCGCAGACGTAGCCAGCGAGGCGGAACGAGGCAGCGCCTTCGGAAGCGTCTCCGAGGCCAGCAGCCGGGGCTCGATCGTGGGTACGACGCTCGGCTTGGTGTTGCTTAACGCCCGCATCAGCATCCGCGGACAGGCTACGCACGTGGGCAGCTGGACGCTGCTCTTCATTGTGTACGGCATCATCACCCTGGCCGCGCTCGTCATCGCTCTGCGCCGCTTGCCGGAGACGCGCCCCGCGGACGCCGCCCACGAGCAGCGGCCGATTCGCTGGTCTCGGACGTGGATCCTCCTGCTGCTGGTGACACTGGTGACAGGGGCCTCCGTGGCTATGATCTCGCCCATACTGATTATCTTCCTGCAGGAGAAGCTGGGCGTTGGCGTGGAGACGCTATCTTGGGCCTTCTTGCCCAGTGCGCTCGTCTGGGCGCTTCTGCCCTCCCGGCTGGGCCGGCTGGCGGACCGTTTTGGGCGCAAGCCCCTGATGCTAGTGGGGCTGGGTGCCGCTGCCGCCAGCTCCTTCATCATCCCGGCACTGGGCACCGTCATCGCGTTGGCGCTACTCTGGGCGTTCCAGGAGGCGTGCTACGCGGCTGGCGACCCGGCGGAGCAGGCCTTGGTGGCTGATCTGGCCGGGATCCGGCAGCGCGGACGAGCCTATGGGTTCTATGTGACGTGCAATGATCTTGGCGCAGCTATCGGGCCCCTCGTCGGCGCCTGGCTCTACCAAACCTTTGGGGCCCGAGTCCCCTTCTACGCCAACGGCGTCGTCCTGGCTCTTTGTACCCTGGCCCTCTTGCTCTTCCTGAGAGGCCCAGTGGAGAGGCCCTCGGCTGGGGTAGCAGCAAGCTGAGAGAGGCTGGTTCACCTGAGGATCCGATCGAGGGGACCCAGTGCGGAGGTTGAGAGCAGCGAGTTCAGTGGGACGGGCGGCGGCGCCGCCACCGCCCGTCCCCAACCGTCTCACTGTGCATCGAGAAACGAGATGCCGCTCAGGAACTTGCCGTACAGGTCCCAGTCTTCCTGCCCCCCGGTGTGGAGGAGCAGGACGTGAAACAGCTGTCCGTCCTTGACAACGTAGTAGGCGTCGCTGGCGTACCAGCCAGGGCCTGCCTCGTACCTCAGGTGAACGGCAGGGAGCCCGGCGATGACAGCGCCTGTGTCGATGGCGTCGTAGGGGGTACCGTGGTCACCGATCCACTCGCTGACATCCGTGCCGACCGGCGGGCTATAGAACTCACTCTCGTAGTGCGAGAGCGTCAGCACCGGCCAGTGCTCACCCTCGACCAGCCGGCCCGAGAACTGAACCGACTCGTTCAGGTCGGCGCCCATCACCTGGGCGTCGCCCGGGTACCAGAGGGCGTAGCCAAACTTGGTGTTGACATACGGCTTCCAGCCTTCGTACCCCTCCGGCTCAATGGGTGCATCCACCAGTGTCTCTAGCCGGTCGGCGAGGATCTGCGTACCGTTCCAATCGATCACGCCGGCGCTGAGATCCCCCCACACCCGAACGACCGCACCGCTGTCACGCGCGCTCTCAATCTGCGCTGCCACCGCCACATCCAGGCTGTCGATGCCGTACTCGATGGGAATGCCGTCGACGAGGACGACCAAGTAGTCGTCGCCGGCGGAGCGGGGCCCGGCCGGCCCTGACCTGATCGTCCCCTCCCAACCGTCCACCGGGTCGGGGTCAAAGAGACTCCCCGGGCCATCCAGGCGCAGCTTCGTCACCCGAACCTGGCAGCCCGCCCAGTCGGAGACGTCGCAGACTAGGTTGCCCCAGAAGTGGGCGTACTTGCCTGGCTCATCCTGGTCCCGCAGGGCCACGATCTCGGCTTCAACGGCCGCGTCAGCGCCCTCAATCCCCACGGCCCGCCGCGCCTCCTCGGGCAGCAGTACCAGGTAGTCGTCGAACTGACCGCCCTCGGGCGTGCTCGCCACGTAGCCGTACCAGGCGACGACCGGCGCCACTTCGGCCGCGGGCGCCTCCTCTACGATCTCAAGCCGGTCTACGAGAATCTGTGTGCCGTTCCAATCGATCACGCCTGCGGTGAGCTCCCCCCACACCCGGACGACCGCGCCTGTGTCACGGGCGCTTTCGATCTGCGCCGCCATTACCTCGTCCTGGCTGTCAATACCATACTCGATCGGAATGCCGTCGACCAGGACGACCAGGTAGTCGTCGCCCCCAGACCGTGGCCCCGCCGGGCCACTCATGATCGTCCCTTCCCATCCCTCGACTGGGTCGGGCTCGAAGAAGGCCCCCGGACCATCCACTCGGAGGCGACTGACGAGGAGTTGGCAGCCCCCGTAGTCGATTACGTCGCACCGAAGGGTTCCCCAGAAGTGCGCGTACTTCCCTGGCTCCCCCTGGTCCGTGAGGGCCACAATCTCCGCCTTGACAGCCTCATCCGCACCTTCAATGCCCAACTCGCGCCCTGCCCCCTCTGCCATCACGATCACGTAGTCATCGAACTGGGCGCCCTCCGGCGCACTCTCCACGTAGCCGTACCAGGCCACGACGGGCGTCCCAGCAGGGGGCTCAGATTCGGTCAGCACCTCAAGAGTAGCGCCCACCTCACCCTCCCAGAGGAAACCCGTGCCCTCCTTCATCACCACGACGGTGTAGACCGTGTCGGCGGGGTTCACGAGCGGGAAGGAGACGGTGACTGCAACGTCCGCGGCCGAGTACTTGACGGTCGATGCGCCGACCAGGCCATCCCCGGTGACGTCTTCCTCCGTCCAATCCCCGCCGGGAGGAGGGAAGACCACCTCACCGTAGCGGTCGAACACGTAGTCTAGAGCCGCATCGCGGGCCAGCGCCGGGTCCGGCGTCTGCACCGGCTCGTCTGTCGGCGTGGCCGGCACCTCGGTCGGCTCCGCCTCCACCGTTGCGGGCCCGCACTCGCCTCTGAAGAAGGCCCACTCCTCACATTCACTGCCATCGGGGAACACACAGACACCGTAGATGCCACCCTCGCCATCACGCATCTCAATCCGGTATCCCTGCTCCTCGCAGTACACAGACGCTGGGTTGGCCAGCTCCGTCTTCGACTCCGGCGTGGCCGTCGCGCAGCCGGTCAAAACGAGCGCACCCAGCATCAGCCCCACCAGGCCTGCAATCACCTTGCCATTCATCTGTGTTCTCCTTTCTCCGTACCCAGTTCCGCTTCGGCTTGTTGCCTCGTAACTACCTTCCGCCCGGCGCCTCTTCCGTGGGGAGGCAGAGAGTGTGCTGACCATCGAACCGCGTCCCTTTAGTCCAACTATCTCTGACGTCTTCAAGCTGACCCTCGTTCCCAAGCTCATCGATCGGTGTGAGAGGTTGTCTGCCGCTTAGTAGTGCGTGACCACTCGGGTGCCGACGGACGCCCAGTTGTAGAGCCACCCGGCCTCAGGCGTGGAGAGGTTGACGCATCCGTGGCTCATCGGTGTGCCGAAGTTGCTGTGCCAGTAGGTGCCGTGGAGACCGTAGTCCTTGTAGAAGTACATCACATAGGGTACGTTGGGCAGGTAGTAGCCCGGCCCGCTCATATCATCGTACCGCAGCTTGATCCAGACGCGGAACGTGCCCACGGGCGTGGGCGTGCCCGGCAGCCCGGTTGATACGACGGCCCTGTATACTGGGTTGCTGCCTTCGTAGGCGGTGAGCGTCTGGGTGGACAGGTTGACGTCGATCCACCGTTCCCTGCTCGTGCTCTGCGGAGCGGATGAGCTCGCCTGCCCAGGGATGGTGAGTCGCTGGCCGACGTAGACCCACGCGTTCCAGCGGAGCCCGTTGGCGCGCGCGAGCGATGACGCGCTGATCCCGTGTCGCGCGGCAATCCTGGAGAGGGTATCGCCTCGCCGGACGATGTAGCTGGTGGTCCCAGACGGAGCCGTCGAGGCAGCTGTGCGGCCGGGGATCACCAGGCGTTGGCCGGCGTAGACCCACGAGTACCAGCTCAGTCCGTTCGCACTAGCGAGCTGGCTCACACTGACACCGTGACGAGCCGCGATGCGGAGCAGCGTGTCGCCCGACCGCACGACGTAGGTGCCGCTGCTGGACGAGGGAGCTGAAGCGGGTGCACTCCCCGGGATCGTCAGCCGCTGGCCGACGTAGATCCAGGAGTTCCAGCGCAGACCGTTGGCGTTGGCAAGCTGGCTGACGCTGACGTTGTTGCGGGCCGCGATGCGAAGGAGCGTGTCACCGGGCTGGACGACGTAAGCCTCGTCTGCTGCGAAGACCGTGGCAGCTCCAAGGCTCAACAAGAGACTCAGTGCGATTAGGGTACAAACCATCAGGCGCTTCATCTTCCACCTCCACTCTAGGTTCGAATTCACGCCCACACTATATCACGCACAACTCCCCGGCGCATCGGCCAGCCGGGGAGTCCCAGTCCTAAGCAGATGGTCAGTCTGGCGACTAGCCAGCTGACCAGGGCCTGTCAAGGGATCAGGTTGTGTTTCAAAGCCAGGCTCACCGCCTCGGTGCGGCCGCTGGCTCCGAGTTTGGAGAGGACGTTGCTCACGTGGAACTTCACGGTGGAACGGCTCACGACCAACTGCCCCGCGATCTCAGGATTGGTCAGCCCCTCGACCATCAAAACCAGCACCTCCAACTCCCGCTCCGTCAGATCATATCCCGGCACCTGCGGCTTGCGTGCCGAGTGGATCAAGGCCTGCGCGGCCTCGGGCGCCAACGTCGGTCGCCCGGCGTGGGCCGCCCGTATCGCCTCGGCGAGTTCGTCGGCCGAAACGTTCTTGAGCAGGTAGCCGATGGCACCGGCCTGCAGCGCCCCCTCCACCAGCTCCTCCTCCTTGAAACTGGTCAACGCCACGACCTGGATCTCCGGCCAGTGCTCACGGATCCTGCGTGTCGCTGCGGCGCCATCCATGCCGGGCATCTTCAAATCCATGAGCACCACGTCGGGGTGGAAGCGATTGCACATGGCCACCGCCTCTTCGCCGCTGCCAGCCTCGGCGACCAGCTCCAGGTCATCGACGGCCATCAGGAAGGCCCCCAGTCCGCTGCGCACCACCGCGTGGTCGTCTACGAGCAACACTCGAATTCGTGTAGCTTCTTCCATCGCATTCTCCTCTTCGGTGCCCAGGGCCGCCCTAGCCCCCAGATCCTCCCCACACTACCGAGACCTCAGTCCCTTGCCCCGGCTCGGTGGTGATGGTCAGTTCCGCGCCAATCGCCTCAGCGCGCTCGCGCATGATTCCAACGCCCAGGTGATCCGGGGGAATGGTGTCCCGGTCGAACCCGCGGCCGTCGTCGGCGATGTCGAGGCTCACCTGCTCCGGCCCGCGGCAGAGACGCACCGTCGCCAGTTCGGCGCCCGAGTGCTTAGCCACGTTGTTCAGCGCCTCCTGGGCGATCCGGTAGAGCGCGACCTTGACTTCGACCGGCATACCGGCGTACGTGCCCTCGATCTGTACTTCGACGGGCACGCGGGCCCGACCCGTGGTCGCCTCCCCCAGTTGGCGGAGCAGGTCGCCCAACTCC
>JASFVG010000139.1:0-10572 GCA_050049955.1 Anaerolineae bacterium
TGGCAGTGGTGGGAGTGGCGACATGATCCTGACAGCCAAAGGTTTACGGTGACCCTCGAATACCTGTACCCCGGGGAGGGCGTGGCTGTCTACTTCGCCACCATCACAGACACCGAGCCGCTGCCCTTCGGCCTGATCTTCACCAACACCGCCGAGGTGACGCTCGACCCGGACGACACCAACCCCACGGACAACACGGACGAGGTGGTCTTGACCGCGGGCCCCGACCTGTACGTCGAGAAGGAGCTTGTGGCCGGGGAGCTCAAGCCCGGCGAGCTGATCACTTTCAGCTTGCGCTTCGGCAACGATCGGCAGGGACACGAGTGGTGGTGGGACATGCAGGGCAACGCTTGGATCACCGAGACGCTGCCCGCGGGACTGACGTTCATCACTTCGACACAGCATTGGTGCGGCGCGCAGGGCGATTGGTGCCCCATGGCACCGCAAGTCGGCGACGGGGGTGCCTACGGTTGGCATGTGGGATCCCTCAGCGCCGGGGAATGGAACGAAATCCACCTGACGGTGCAGATCACCGACACCGCGACGGGGCTGGACACCTTCACCAACACGTGCGAGATCGCCAGCGACCAACCGATCAGCGACACGGAGCCCTACTACCACAACAACCTGGATATCCACGTCCTTCCCATTGCCCTGCCCTACTTCGACGTCGCCAAGGCGTACGAGAGCAGCAGGGTCGCGGGAACGCCCGTCACCTACACCCTGCAGGTGACCAACACGGGTCACGCCGTTGCCACCAGCGTGGTACTGAGCGACTCCTTGCCCGCCGGTCTCACCTACGGCGGGGGCGACGGCACCTTCGACGGAAGCGACGTCACCTGGAGCTTCGACCTCGGGGCCGGCTGGGCGGTCGACAAGTGGTTCAGCGCCACGCTGCCCTGCTCCGGTACGGTCAGCAATGACGCCTACAGCGTGGTCAGCAGCTTCCAGGGCGTCACCAGCACTGCAGGGCCGCCGGTGGACTTCGCGGTCCTGGCCCCGGCGCTAAGCGCCGGCTTCGATCAGAGTGCGGCGTCGGTGGTGGTCAGCGAAATGGTCGCCTTCACGGATACGAGCACGACGGACGGGCCCGCCATCAGCGAATGGCTATGGGACTTCGGTGATGGGGGCGCGCAGGCTGTGACACCGGACGCCAGCCACCAGTACACTGGTGCTGGCATCTTCACGGTGACGCTGACGATCACGGACAGCTGTGGCTATGGCGCGAGCCATGCCAGCACCTTGACTGTCCAGAGCGGCGCGGTGGCCAGCTTCACCGCCAGCCCGACGATGGGCGTGGCGCCTCTGAACGTCGTCTTCACCAACACCTCCTCCGGCGGCTACACCACCAGCCTCTGGGCCTTCGGAGACGAGGTGACCAGCACGGAGGAGAGCCCCACGCACACCTACGCGGCCGGTGTCTACACGGTCTCCCTCACTCTCGATGCTGGGCTCCCCGGAAGCGATACGCTGACGCGCACCAACTACATCACGGCCTGCCACCTGGCGGACATCGATTGCGACTGCGCGGTCGACATTGCGGACGTCCAGGCGGTGGCCGGTAACTGGCGCTGTGCAGTGGGCGACGGCTGCTATGACGAACGTCAGGACCTCGACGGCGACGGGGTCATCACGGTGATCGACATCATGAAGGTCGCCGCCCACTGGGGGTGGACGTGCGGCGGGAGCGTAACGGCGGCCGCGCCCGTGCTGCCGCCCTGGTGGGACGACGGGCGCTGAGGCGCCAGCCGCCGCGCTGAGGCGGTCGCGAGACGTCAATAGGAAGGCAGATCAAAGGGCCTCGCTCCTCTGAGCGAGGCCCTTTGCCTTGTTGATCCCTCGGCCGGCGCCACGCTGCCCGAACCCCGCCAGTCCTCAGTGCCGATCCCCCTCGCTGCTGGCCCCGGCCCCGGCTGTGCACCTCAGCACCGAGCCT
The DNA here is from genome assembly GCA_050049955.1 of Anaerolineae bacterium. GTDB lineage: Bacteria > Chloroflexota > Anaerolineae > B4-G1 > B4-G1 > SKLM01. The sequence continues at coordinate 1,937 of JASFVG010000139.1, forward strand.
GTGGCGATACGGAGAGTTGATGGTGTTGCCTGCGACGGGTGCGCGCAGGCGCGGAGCCGGGCGTGCGCCACAAGCCCTTGGCGCACGCGCCACAAACGGAGTCTAGCGTACGCCGCACGGAATGTCACTCTCTTGCTACAGACAGGAACCGCCGTTTGTGGTATACTTGGACAGATTGCCCCTGGATCGCAACGGGTCAAGAGCCACGGGGAGGCTGCCCTTCGAGCACCAAAGCATCCGGTGGTGCCTTGGGCCGTTTGTGGCTCACGGCTGGACCATCCTAGATCGCTTCCACCCATCATGGTCATCGTTCGTACTCCGGCTGACGGCCAACTTGCAGGTAGTGCTTGTCCTCTCGACGGGAAGATCTCCCGCCGCTGCAGGGGTCCTGCTTGGGCAGGCTATCCCAAACACAGCGGCGATGCCGATGGTCTCCGCTGCGCTGCCCCCAATGGCCCGGGCGGCCTTTGTCCGTCATCTGCACCGTATCCGGGCGCCCCATGCTCTGCCAAGGAATCGATCACTGTGACTGAACAAGGGAGCGAGTCCGCTGGCTCGCCGCGGTGCAACCCCACCGAGGCGAGATCGGTCACGGGTAAGCTTTCTTCGGGGAGCAGGCTGATCCCCGAAGCTGTGGGCAACAACTGCAGTCCAGGGCACTCCGGGGAGCGAGGACATTTGACAGCTTCGCCCCCCTGCGCTGAGCTAGTCACCTGTGGTGAGATCGCCACGAGGAGCCCACGCGCATGATGCGGGATGCGGCACCGACCACTATCATCGTTTTGGCAGCCCTGGTTGTGGCCGCCGTGGCCTTCCCGACGATCACCGCGCGGGCCTCCGACGGTGCCAGAGTCAGGGTAGAGCCCGCTCAGGTCGAGGTGCTGCCCAACGAGGCCTTCCAGGTGCAGGTGGTGGTGGAGGGCATTAGTGATCTTGGCGGGTTCGAGTTTGAGCTGGCCTATGACCCGACTGTGCTGGAGGTCAAGGACGTGGCCTTCGGGGACTTCCTGGGTACGACGGGTCGCTCGGTGATCCCGGTTGGCCCGGCGCTGGATGATGAGGAAGGGATGGTTGCCATCGGGGCGGCCACGTTCGGAGAGCAGCCAGGCCCGTCAGGCGCCGGTGTGCTCGCAACCATATCCTACGTGGCTCGCAGAGCGGGCAGCAGCGAGCTGAGGCTGCAGAACGCTGTCGTGCTGGACTCGTCGGCATCTCTCACACCCATTGAGACGGCGGACGGGCGCGTGGCCGTGCAGGAGCCGGCAGCACCAGCGACCGCCTCGACGGCGGTCACTGCATCCGCGGTGCCTACGGCTCCACCCAGCGGGGAGGGGGCTTCTCCTGTGCCGCCAACAGTAGCGGTCGGCGGGTCTCCGGAGGCTGCGACCACGCCCCCGACCGCACCTACGTCCCCCGAAGGCACCGCCCAAGGGGCGCAGACGCCGACCGCTGCCCCAGCCACGGTGCCGCCTACCAGGGGGGACGGCGCAGCGGGGATGGCTCAGGCCACGCCGTCCGCGTCCGTGGCCACCACGCCACCGATGGCGGAGGCTACGGGGCATTCAGCCACGGGAACGGTTCCTCCAAGTCCCTCTGCCGGCCCAACTCTTGGGCTCACCGGGACTCCCGAGCCCAACCCATCGGACTCGGCTCAAGGGGCAGTGGACATACGCTGGGCCCTGGCCGTGGTCGCGCTGGTTCTGGTTGCCGCCGGCGCCGTGGCCTTGCGTGCGTTGGGCAGGCAGCTTTCGGGGTGATCAGCGACGGACTGTGTGCAGGGACAGATCCTAGGCCTCGAACGACCGCGCGATGCCGGATGCTCCCGCGAGGACTGTGCTTGGAAGCGGCGGAACGCCAGTCTGTCCCAGTTGCCGACGCGCTGTTGCGCAGCGGTTTGGAGGCCGGTCGCGCGGGCACGCCTTGACTGGGGTCCCGCCATCCACGGTAGTCGATAGGCCAGCTAGGCCGGTGTGACCATACAGGCCGGCTACGCCGTGCTTCACGTGGTTTGGCCTGGATCGGCAGGCCATGGACAAGGGTGAGACACGACGATGGTGTCGTGTTCAGGCAAGTGGGCACGGTGCTGGACTGTTTCGATCCCTGCCACTGGGCCGATGTCAACCGTGATTGCATTGTGGACGTTGGAGATGTGCAGGCAGTGGCGGGCGCCTGGCGCTGCGCCGAGGGAGACGACTGCTATCGCTCCCGCTATGACGTGGACGAAGACGGCCGCATAACCGTCATCGACCTTATGCAGGTGGTGGCTCAGTGGGGCTGGAGCTGCCCCTGATGATCGGCGGCAGGAGGAGAGCTGGACGAGCGTAGTTGCGGGGAGTGGGGCGGCACACGCTCGCCTGCGACGGAGCGTGTCCAGTAGGCTGAGCAGTCGGGGGTCTGCCCCCCCCCTGCTCAGCCCCAGGTGGACGGTCGCTCGGGGGCCGGCAAAGGGCACCAGCATCGGCGGCGAGTAGTCGCTCGCGGCCAAGCAGCGGCCGGCGTGCTGTTTTGTCCTCTGGCTGGCAGGACGCTGGCCCATCCGGGATCGGCCCTCAACGCTGGCCCTCCCAGGATTCCTCGCTGCGTCCCTCCACGATGGACCTCGGCCGCCGTAGCGGCCTTCAGGGCTGCCCCCTATCCCGTGGTTGGTCGCCTAGTACTAACCTCCCATGTCGTGCGCTCTTTCCTCGTGGTATAATCACGGTGTCCACACCTGTCAACTAGGGCGCTTGCCGTAGCAGTGAGCGGTCCTGGTGACGTTGCACGGCTGGCTTGGACCCCGTCGATGCCCAACCGTGGGCGTCGGGAAGCGGGAAGAGGTGGTGTGAGAAAGGGTACTGCACCGGTCGTTGACATTGCCGCAATCGCAGGGACGATCCTCCTGGTCGCGGGCCTGGCTGCAGGCGTGGTCGCTAGCGATCGCGTTCTAACCCGCGAGAGGCCCGTGGCCCGCGCGGACCAGCTTGCAGGCTCCGTCTCCCATCGAATCGGGCCGTTGCGGCCCTTCGAGAGCGGTGGCGATACCGCCGGCTTCTGGGATTCCCAGTGGCCGACAGACGGTGGCGCCGTCGGCTCGGGTGCCGATCTCGTCCCTTCCGGACGACCGGGATTGCTGACCATGCGGAATCCCGCCGCTGTCTACTGTCTCGATCTGGGGTACAGCTACACTATCGTGGACCAGCTGGATGGCGGGCAGGCGGGTGCCTGCACGCTGCCCGACGGGACCGTGTGCGACGCCTGGGATTTCCTCGGCGGCACGTGCGGCCCCAAGTTCACCATCTGCGGTCTCCAGGGGCTGAAGACGGTCGTGCGGGATGACGGCAGAGACCCTTTCCTGCTTCACTATGCCGCCTGTTTCGACGCCGCCGCAAAGACCTTGCAGTCCGTCACGGATATGATGGACCTCGCCCGCAAGGTAGGCGGCAATCCCATGCTGATGGATGCCTCCCTGCCCGCCGAGCCGCCCGTCCAGGGTGCGGAGGAATCGAGAGTGGGTGCAGCAGCAGACCTGCCCGGGAGCTTCGATTGGCGGGATTACGCAGGGGGAGACTGGACCACCCCGATCAAGAACCAGGGTATGTGCGGAAGCTGCTGGGCGTTCGCGGCCGTTGGCGTGGCGGAGGCGGCGCACAACATCGCGGCCGGCAATCCCGACCTCGATCCGAACCTGGCCGAGCAGTACCTGGTCGCCGACTGCGCCACCAGCGCCGGTGCTTGTGATGGCGGGAACCACGGCGTGGCCCTCGACTATATCAAGGACTACGGCATCCCGGACGAGGACTGCTTCCCCTACCACGACGGTGAACCTGGCGGCTGTAGTTTTGGCGGCAGCGGGTGCGACACCGATCTGTGCACCTACCACGAGGACCCGGAGTGTAGCGACTACCGCTGCACCGACCGCTGCAGCGATTGGGAGAGCCGGCTCAGCAGCATCGAGACCCGGGGCGCCCTCTACGGCCCGTCCAAAGACGCGATGAAGGACGCGCTCATCGCCCACGGGCCTCTTGCCGTGGCGTTGAACATGGACGGCAGCTTCAATCAGGACGGCATCTACGTCTGCACCAGCACATACCACACCCACGGGGTGTCGATCGTCGGATACGACGACGCCGGGGAGTACTGGATCGTGAAGAACAGCTGGGGGAGCAGCTGGGGGCCGGATGGCGACGGTTTCTTCAAGGTGGCGTACGACCACTGCGGGATTCAGGCCCACGCGTACTACGCCGATGCCGGCGCAGGTACCGAGGTGGGGCCGCTGGCGTACGCGGGCCACTATGTGGACGACGATAGCTACTACCAGAGCAGCGGCAACAACGATGGCGTGGTCGACTGCGGGGAGGCGATTGAGCTGTATGTCGATCTCCATAACCACGGTGGGGCCACCGCTTCCACGGTGAATGCGACGATCGCGACCGCAGATCCATACGTCACCTTCACCTACAACACCGACAGCAGCTATCCCGACATTCCCGCTGGCGCGAGCCGAACCAACTCCAACGACTTCGACTTCCAGGTGGCCCCCGACGCTCCCGATGGGCACGTGATCCAGTTCGATCTGGACATCACCGCCTCAAACGGGGGGCCCTGGTCGGACACCTTCGACGTATCCGTCAATTGCGCTGCTCCCTCGGGGATCTCGGTCTTCGTGGAGAATCAGGCCAGCCAGCCAGCCGTCAACGCCTACGTGCAGGTCTACTCAGACACCGCGTTCCACGCCGGTTACACTGGCTACACGGACGGTTCCGGTCACGTAGCTTTCCCGGACGTTCCGGACGGCGTCTACACCGCGGTCGTCACCTCCTGGACCGACCATTTCCTGCTCCTGGAGGAGAACGTCCAGGCACCGGCAACGCTCTCGCTCGACACGAGCGGCACAGCACAGGTCGACGTCTCCACCTACGGGCTGGGTGGGTCATCGCCGACCGAGGCCGGCATTCTCTTCGCCCCGTTCTTCACGGCCAGACCTGACGTGGGGTGGACCGACACGGGTGGCCATCTCCAGGTTAACGTCACGCCCTACACGTACAGTGTCATCGCGGCAAGCTTCATCGAGCCCTACTTCCTGGTCAAGCCGGGCACGACCGTGGCCGGGGCGATGCAGGTGGACTTCGATCCCACCCAGATGACGACAGGGGAGCTCACCCCGGATCTGCTCGACTTCTCCACCGTGCGCGTTGGCTCCTGGGGCAGCCATTCCGCCTGGTCGTGGAACTTCACCCTCGCCGATGCTGAGACGATGACCTTCTCGCCTGACACCTACAACCTCGACCCAGATCTGATCAAACTCGGGGGCGATGCAGAGTGGTACTACACGCTCGACGGCAGCTACGCCGCCTACGAGGTGACCGCCGGGCTGACCGAAGCGCTGGAGGCAGGGGGGAGCTTCGACGCTCGTACGGCGCCGGGCAGCAGCTTCTACGACCCCGGGGACGATGTGAACGTCGAGAACCTGATCACCGACGCCTTCGCGAACCGTCTCGTCTGGATTGAGAACGACACGCTAGTTGCGGGTGCATCAGACGCGGAGGATAGCGAGGCGGTCGTCACCCAGGGTGGCGCAGCAGGTCCTGAGCAGGGTCTGACGCTTGTCACGGAGGGGCAGCGGGCGATCGGTGATGTGTCCGCCGCCTGTCCAGGGCTGACGGTCCAGGGGCCGGGCGGCCAGAGCGTGGTCGACGACTCGACGTGCGACGTCTGGTCGAGCGACTACCAGTTCACCCTCTCCACTGGCGCTGACGATGGGATCTACACCGCGACGCTGTCGGTGGACACTGGACCCCACCAGGGTACCATCGGAGGCCAGGCCCATTTCGTTGTCGGCTGTGTCGTCGGCGACGTGGATTCGGACGGCTCGGTGGGCGTGGCTGACGTGCAGGCGGTCTCGGCTCGCTGGCGCACGTCCTTCGCCAACCCGGACCCGGACGGCGACCCGGGAACGCCGAACTACGATCCCCTGTACGACCTGGACAATGATGGCCTGATCACCATCGTGGACATCATGCAGGTGGTATCGCACTGGGGGGAGACGAGCAGCTAGCCTCGTCTCTCCGCGCCTGCTCCTTCCTCAAGACGAGAACCCACACCCCAATGCTGGTACCGGTCGGCGTCTCGCCGGGCTTGCGCCGCTCTGCGGAGGGCCGACCGCCGAGCACCCGGCCCCGGAGAGCCCGGCTACTGCATGATGATCAGCGGCAGGTACAGATACCGGGTACCAGCCAGGCTGACCTTCCCGTCCTCCACCGTCACGGCCTGCGATGTGCCGCTCGGATAGAGGACCTGCACTTCATCCAGGTCGAGTGGGGTGGCCCCCAGCAGCCCGGCCGTCATCTCGATGGTTGAGAGAACCCCGCAGCCGCTTGGGCCCGGCTGGGTGCCAAAGCTGAACGCCCCGAAGGTCAGCTTCCCACCGCTGTTGTCGATGGTCGGCCCCAGCGGGCTGACGTTCCGCCCGGTGCTGCCCAGGAAAGGCCCCAGCGCCGCATCATCCACCTGCACCACCGACGGATCATATCCCAACTCGAACTGAAAAGCCCCCAGGTTCCCCACATCCGTGATGACCGCGGAGACCGAGAACGTCTCGCCAGGCGCCACGGTCAACGACAGCGGTTCGACGGACACCAGGGCCGGCTCCGTGGCGGCGAGAGCCTTGGTCGAGAGGAGGGCCGCGCTCGTCGTCCCCCCGCCATAGCACGGATCCCCGCAAGCGCAGCCCCAGCGCGCCGCTACTTGCATGATGTCCACCACCGTGATCGTGTCGTCCCCATCGAAGTCGTAGGCCGCATCGTAGCAACCGTCACCGTCGGAGCATCGCCAACCGCTGGCCACGGCCTGTATGTCTGCCACGTCGATCTTGCAGTCGCAGGCAACGTCCGACCGGTGGCAGACCGAGAGGTAATTGGAGCGCGTGATCGCGTCGCTTCCCCCAAGCCCGTGGACGAATAGCGTGACCGTGTACGCATTCGGCGTGGTGTAGGTATGCGTGGGGCTCGCGAGCGTCGTGGTCGTACCGTCACCGAGATGCCACAGGTTCTCCCAGTAGTCTCCCTGTGACGTGTTGGTGAAGGTCACCGTCAAAGGGGCGACGCCCCGGGTCGGGTTCGCCGCAAAGTTCGCCGTCGGCGAGATCGGCTCGGTCAACACGATGTCCGGGGCGGGTGAGTCGTTGCCCGTATCTACAGTCAGCGTCGCTGTGCCGTCGGCGCCTCCGGCTACGCTCAGCTCGACCTCGTCGAGGCTGGAATGGTAGTCGAAGTGGTCGGCCAGGTCGCTGGTACGAGCGCTGCCCAGGCCGGTGGACCAGTAGCCGCCCGCCTCCGCAAGCGCTGAGAGGGGAGCTGAGTCTCCGGGACTGCCGCTTCCGTCAGCGTCCCTTAGCGTGAAGTAGACGATACTGCCCTCCGCACCGGTGGTACCGTCCGCTTTGAGCACCTTGCCGTGGATGGTGTCTACGCCCGGCGGGTCGAGTGTGGGGCCGGTGGTCACCGTATGGTGGGCACCGCCGTTGTCGTCGACCGAGCTGCCAGAGACGATGTCGAAGTAGTAGAGCGTGAGAGGGGCCAGCTGGTCAACAATCACGTAGTGCGTGTCGTCGCTGGTGCCAGCCCCGCGGAAGTCGTGGGCGGTCTGAGCTAGACTGGCTGGGTCGGTCCCATAGAGTACGCTGCCGGTGGCATCCCCATCCGTCAGCCAGGAAACGGCGAATGCCGTATCGCGCACGTTCGCTACGCGGACCTCGTAGATGCTGGCGCCCATTGCCGGCGCGGCCGCGGTGGTCAACGCGAGCATCGCCAGGAGCGTACCCAACAGGGTTGCCCCGAGCACGAGCAGTCGTCTGCCCCACGGATGTGCTTTCACGGCTCCTTCTCGGAGGCCCTCAACCCGGCCCCTGTCCCCTAGCCGACCCTCTTGACGCCCTGTCTTGCCCTGGACGACGGCGCGGAGTTCCGCACCACGAGCGAAGACACCGTCCACGAGCATACCCCCAACTGTGGGAAGACGCAAGCAGCAGGGGCTCAAGGTACCGGACACTGCTGCGGAGGGCTAGTAGAGACCTGGGTCGATGGATTGACCCGGGAGACGACCGGCGTCCCTCAGCAGGCGTTTAGGCGTATACCTGCACTATGTTAGCAGCGCCCGCCTCGATTCACTCTCCGGGGACAGTTGAGGTCACGAGTTCGGCTCCGCCGTACAGCGTGCCGTCGTTGCCGTGCCCCGAGACGTCCGATACGGTCGCCAATCCCAATGCCTCATCCATCGGCCAGTAGGCTATCAGCCCTGGCTCATTGCCCTGCAAGTGATGGTATCTGGCGGACGCCAGCTCCGTCTGGCTGCGGGCCGTGTTCCAGATGCGCACCTCGTCCACCTGTCCGTTCAGGTATCGGGCCGGGCCGCCGAGGGAGTCACCGGCTCACGCGCTGTGAGGGACCAACCAGGTTGGCCTAGGGTATCACTGCACGGTAGGTGGAATACTGCAGGCGGGCCAGCGTAGCTGGCCTTTGCAGTGTGCCACCTTTGGTGGCATACCACGCGCCAATGGCCCGGGTGCGGGATTGGGGTCGCGGATCAGAAGGCTGCAGATTAGAATCTCGCCGAGGGTACTCGACGCGAAACCCACCTGCTTGAGGGTGGGTTTCTGTTTG
>JASFVG010000140.1:0-10552 GCA_050049955.1 Anaerolineae bacterium
CCGAGCCTAACTGCGGCGCGATCCAGCGGCTGGAGGCATTGGGAGGGCAGCCGCGGAGACTCGAGCAAGGACAGAGGTCGCAGCACGGCCCTCGAGTCTCTTGACTCGACTCACCAGACGCTGATCCGCGAAGCCGACCCCTTCGACAAGACCGGCTCCCGGATGTACTCCGCCTGGTCCAGAGGGCTGTTGGGAGACGTGTGATGCTGTGCAGGAGCCCCGAGTCGCAGAGGGGACAAAGCATCGTCGAGTTCGTGCTGGTGCTGCCCGTGCTGTTGATCATCCTGGCGGGGCTGTTGGACCTGGGACGCCTCTACTTCGCCTATGTGGCGGTCACGGACGTGGCCGGAGAAGGAGCCGGCTACGCGTCCGCCTTCCTACCCTCTGATGGGGGCGGCGTGTGTCCTGCTCCCGCCGCTCTATCCTGCCCCTACGATCCGTCGAACCCGGACCCGGACGGTGATGATCGGCGGTACCTGGACTGCACTTGTGGTCGCGCCTACGCGGCAACCAGCCGCCTGGTGGCCGGCGACGAACTAGGGGTGGAGGTCACGGTGCCGAGTGGGACCACGTTCGGGTCGCAGATTACGGTGACCGTCCACTACGAGCATACCCTGCTCACGCCATTGGTAAGCGAGATCGTGGGCGGGGGCACGCTCCCGCTCACGGCGTACGCCACGGAGCGCGTACGGGATCCCAGCACGGAATAGGTCGCACCCAGTGGGCGGTAGAGAAGATTGGAGCAACCCGAGATCCGAGATGTGATCGGGGCCCGTGAAACGAACGGGACAACTTGAGGAGAGGCACCTATGGCTGATCGACGGCGAGAGTCTGAGGCTGGGCAAGCCCTTATCGTGTTTCTGCTCATGGCAGTGGGGATGCTGGTCGTCGTGGGCCTGGCCCTCGACGGGGGTACGGTCTACCTCCAACGCAGGCGCATGCAGAACGCAGCAGACGCCGGCGCCTTGGAGGGCGCGCGCCACCTGTACCTGTGGCAGAACAAGGCCGTCTACCCGAATGTCAGCGGCGAACAGAAGATCCTTGAAGGCGTCTGTACGATGGCGGAGCGCAACGGCGTCCGCGACACCGACGGGATTCCTGGAAACCACATCAACGACAACGTCATCGCCTACTACGTCGACAGTGTCGGTCAGCGCCTGAGCACCAGCGACACCCCGCTGGGGGAGGAGGGCGCCCCCGCCTTCTTCGAGGACTGCTATGAGAACCGCTGCCGGCCCGCCGGTCTCGGCCGGTGTTGCGGCGTGGAGGTCGAGGTCGACACGGAATTCGGCACCTCACTGATTAGGCTCACCGGCCCGGTCACGGCGCCTGTCGAGGCCGCCGGAGCCGGCGTGTTCGTCTGCTCCGACGGCTACGGTGGCGCGGGGAACAGCGCCGCCTGGGCCCTCGGATCGGGCTGCGGCAACGAGCAGCTTCCCATGCCGGGCGACGGCGTCAAGGTCGTCGGAACGGCGCACTCCAACGACGGGACCAGGATCCCGGGCAGCTATGACCCTGACGTCGACCGCCCGCCGACAATCGACCACCTCGAGTATGTGAACACGGGATCGGAGATTGGCGAGGAGACCGTCGTGGGTTCGCTCGATATCTTGCCAGCGGCGGTCGACCCCAACCTCCCCTTCAACCTCGCATTCTACCAGGCGTACGTCCAGAATAACGCCACAGCGCACTTCACCGGGGACTGGTCCGTGCCCGCCAGCGGGACGTACGATGGGGTCTATTGGGTGCAAGGAAACATGGAAATCAACGTGCCAGACGTCACGCTGACCGGGGTCTTCTTGGTTGAGGGGTATTTCGAGGCGTTAGGAGACAACTTCGCCATAGACCACGCCACGATCGTGGCCACCACCGGGTGGATACACATCCGGTCGAACAACGCACCGATCTCCCCCTGGATCGACGATCCCTGGGGCCTCTCGCTCTACTCGAACAGGGACCACGTCACCTGCGGCCCTTGCCAGTGGAGCCACGGCCATGTCGCGGATCGGGAGTTTGGCATATGCGTCAGCGGGGACCACGGGGTGACGCCGGGGGTGTTCTACGCCCCCAGGTCCCGGGTGTGCATCAACGCCGACGAGAATAACGTTGCGGGCGGTGGGATCTTCGCTGACTCCATCGATGTGCGGGGTGACGGTTGGATTCTCTTGCCGTGGCGGCCTGAGGGCGGAGGCGTAGGGGAGCTGGAGCGCATCACACTGGTGGAATAGCTTGCCGGAGCTTCGCGGTCGGTGAGGGTCCAAAGCCCCAACTCTGGGCAAGGCCGTCAGGCAAGACGCCCAGCGAGGTCGAGGACCGCGCTCCTGGGATCCCGACCTGCGGTGGAGGGACTGAACGAGCGGCACCAAGGCAAAGCCCTTGACATGGGCTGGGTAGTAGGCTATAGTTGCGAAAAAGGAGGGCCCTATGCGTCGCGGTCGACTGTTGCTCTTCATTGGTCTATTGCTGGTCGTTATCGTGGTGGTCGCCGGTGGCTACCTGTGGTGGAGCGGTAGACTCGGCGTCTCGACCCCGGAAGTGGTAGAGACAGTGGTGACGACCCCGGCCCTGCGAACGGTAGACGTGGTGGTGGCTGCTCAAGACATCCCTCGCGGCACTCGCATCACCCAGGATTCGAACGCGGTGGTCGTCCAGACCTGGCTTGCCGATTCGGCCCCGGAGGCTGGCTTGAGCGATCCGACCCAGGCCTACGGCCGCATCGCCCGGGTCGACATCATCAGGGGCTCGCCGATGCTGCCAGGCATGCTGACGGATCAGGCTGGCCAGATCAGCTCCGCTGGTTCGGACGCAGCACTCCAGATCCCGGAGGGGCGGGTTGCCTACGCGCTGCCCGTCGCCCGGTACTCGAGTGTGGCCTGGGCCATTCAGCCAGGGGACCACGTGGATGTGCTCGTCTCGCTGAGAATGGTCGACCTGGACGAGGAGTTCCAGACGATTCTGCCTAACCAATTCAGCTGTGCCACGGAATCGGAAGCGTGCGAGGGCGGCGTGCTCGGCCGGCTGGAGGCGCTACCCAACGGCTGGATCGTGAACGTCGCTCCTAGCGAGGGCCAGCGTTCCAAGCTTGTCACCCAGCTGACCGTACAGGACGGCCTGGTGCTGCGCATCGGAGATTGGAAGGAACCGGCTGCCCAGCCAGCCGCGGCCGAGGGTGAGGACGTGACGCCGACGCCGGTGCCGAAGATCCAACCCCTCACGCTGGCAGTCACGCCCCAGCAGGCGCTGGTGCTGAAGTACGCAGAAGAGGCGGGGGCTAGCATGGACCTGGTCCTACGCTCGCTGCAGGATGCGGACCGCGAGCTAGAAACGGAGTCGGTCACGCTCGAATACCTTATGGAGCAATACGCGATCGAGCAGCCTGCCAAGCTCCCGTACGGGACCCAGGGCGCCGGCTCGCGCGATTGAGGTCTGTCCTGTAGAGGGTCAGCGAAACTGACGGGAGCGCCGAAACAGCTGCACCTGGGGTTGGGGGACAGTTAGGCCCATGGAACGGATCAAGGTAGTGGTCATCGACGACGTGGCCGAGACGAGGGAGAATCTGCGTAAGCTGCTCTCCTTCGAGCCGGACATGGACGTCGTGGGCGCAGCCGGGTCGGGACCCGAGGGCATCGATGTGGTGAAGCAGGTCGAGCCCGACGTGGTGCTGATGGACATCAACATGCCCGACATGGACGGCATCACGGCAACGCAGCAGCTGCTGCGGGCGGTACCGACGACACAGGTGGTGATGTTGTCGGTCCAGGGCGAGACGGACTACCTCCGCAGGGCTATGCTCGCCGGAGCGAGGGACTACCTCACCAAACCAGCGAGCGCCGACGAGTTGGTGAACACCATCCACCGGGTCTACGAGATGGGCCAGGCGCAGACAGGCGCCTTGAGGGCCATCACGGCCGGCGAGCGGATTGCGACCCGCGAGGAGGTCCGTCGAGCGAAGGAGAAGGGGGCTGTGGTCGCCGTGTTTGGCCCCAAAGGAGGTACGGGCTGCACCACGGTGGCCGTCAACACCGCAGTGGCGCTACAGCGGCTATCGACGAACGGCCGAAGGGTGGCACTGCTCGACAGCAACCTGCAGTTTGGAGACGTGGGGGTCATGTTGAATCTGCGTCCCAACCGGAGCATTGCCGACCTGAGCCAACTCGTTGACGATCTGGACAGCGACCTGCTCAGTACCGTAATGACAGCCCATGGCTCTGGCATCAGGGTGCTGCTGGCCCCGCCGCGGCCGGAGGCGGCCGAGAGTCTACTCGTGAATCGAAACGAGGAGGAGGCAGGTAGAAGGCGCCCGATCGAGACGATCCTGGAGGCGCTGCGCGATGACTTCGATATCGTGGTCGCGGACATGTGGAGCTGGGTGGACGACCTGGCGCTGACGTTGTTCGACGCGGCGACGCTGATCGTTCTGATTGTGACGCCTGACATTCCAGCCGTCAAGAGCGCGCGCCTGTTCCTGGAGTTGGCCCACAAGCTCGACTACGATGGGGACAGGCTCCTCCTGGTGGTGAACGGCGCGGATCGAAGAGGTAGCCTTAGTGCCCACCAAATCGAGAGCGCCATGATGCCAGTGACCGCCGAGATTCCGTACGACGAGCGGGCCGCGCTCGCAGCCGCCAACCGTGGCGTTCCTATCGTTGTACGGGACCGGGATCGGCCCATATCTGAAGGGATCTCCCATCTCGCCAGAGTCATCTACGACAGGCTGCTGGGAGTCGAGGAGAGCGATGAGGAGCCGGAGGAACAGGTACAGTCCCAGGGGGTGGGCGGAACCAACATGCTGCGCCTGAAGAGGGCAATCGATCGAAGGTAGCAAGCCCCACAGGAGGCGGATGCGGTCCGGATATCGTAGTAAGGACTTCAGTCCTTCAGGTCGATCGAAGCTGGCAAGCCCGACAGCGGTTGGACGCAGGTGGGGTTGAGTGACAGAAAGGAACCCAGATGTCGCTGCTAAGCCGAATTGAGCAAGAGAAAGGAACGCTGACCGAGGGAGCGTCGGCCAGGGGCAGGATCCCGACAAGGCGCCAGACCGTCGCATCCCCCTACAGCACCTACCAGAGCCTTAAGACGCGCATCCAGGATGAACTGCTCACCATGCTCGACCCGAAGCAGGATGACGTCCGAAGTGACGAGGTGCGCCAAACCATCCGGGAGATGTTTGACAGCATCCTGTCCGAAGAGCGGATCGTGCTCAGTAGGGCGGAACGGGAGCAGTTGTTTGAGCAACTCGTAGCCGAGATCCTGGGCCTGGGCCCCCTGGAGCCTTTCCTGGCCGACCCGACGATCACAGAGGTCATGGTGAACGGTAGGGACGACGTCTACATCGAGCGCGGCGGGAAGATCCTCAAGACGAAAGCGGTCTTTGAATCGGAAGAGCACCTGATGCGCATCATAGAGCGCATCGTCGCCCCCCTGGGGCGGCGCATCGACGAGAGTTCCCCCATGGTGGACGCGCGCCTGCCGGACGGGTCGCGTGTGAACGCCGTTATTCCCCCCGTCTCCTTGGTGGGACCGACACTGACTATCCGCAAGTTCTCTGAGGACCCTCTGACCGTCAAGCAGCTGATCCAGTTTGGGACCGTGAGTGCAGAGGCGATGGGGCTGCTCGAGGCGGCCGTGAAGGCCAAGTTGAATGTCCTGATCTCAGGGGGCACAGGCGCGGGCAAGACGACGTTTCTCAACGTCCTGTCGGGCTACATCCCGGGCGATGAGCGCATTGTCACCATTGAGAATGCGGCTGAGCTCCAGCTACGCCAGGAGCACGTGGTGACGCTGGAGTCTCGCCCACCCAATATCGAGGGAAAGGGAGAGATCACGATCCAGGACCTGGTGATCAACAGTTTGCGCATGCGACCCGACCGCATCATCGTGGGTGAGTGCCGCGGGCCCGAGGCCTTTGACATGCTCCAGGCGATGAACACCGGTCACGAGGGCAGCATGACCACGATTCACGCCAATAACGCGCGCGATGCCCTCGGTCGCCTCGAGAACATGATCCTGATGGCGGGTATGGAGCTGCCGCACCGGGCGATCCGGGAACAGATCGCCGCTGCGTTGGACATCAACATCCAGCTGGAACGCTTGAGGGACGGGAGCCGCAAGGTGGTCACAATCGCCGAGATCCAGGGCATGGAGGGCGACGTGATCACAACGTCGGACATCTTCAAGTTCCAGAGAGCCGGGTTTGAGAACGGCCGCGTGATCGGCAAGCTCCGCCCCACGGGCCTGCGCCCCAGATTCATGACAAAGATCGAGAGAGAGGACATCATGGTCCCGTCCAGCATCTTCGGTGTCCGGGCGGGGCGGCGGCATTGATGCGGTGTCCGAGGAGAGGGACAGGGAGTAGCGGAAGATGCTTCTAGTGGCACTCATAGCCGTCGGCGTCATCGGTTTGGCGGGCGTGGTTGGCGGACTGATCATGACGCGCCAGAGCTCCGAGGGGCTGATTGAGGAGCGGCTGGGGATTCCCGAAGGACGGGCCCGGGGACGGGCCTCAACGGAGAAGAGAGGGGCACCGCTGACAGAGGCACTGGACCGCGCCCTCACGGAGCGCGGGATAGGTGCCAATCTGGCCACGCAACTGGCCCGGGCGGATCTCAAGCTGACAGTCGGGGAATACGTGGCACTGATGACGATCATCGTCGTCGGAGCAGGGGTGTTGTCGTATCTGTGGCGGCGGGACCTCATCATCACGACCGGTGCCTGCCTGGCGGGCTTCTTTGGGCTCCGCCTTTACGTTGCGGCACGGCGGGGTCAACGACTGAGAGCTTTCAACGGACAGCTGGGAGACACCATCGGCCTGATGGTGAACAGCATCCGTGCCGGCTACAGCATCCTTCAGGCTATGAAGGCTGTCGCGGATGAGATGGACCCCCCCATCTCCGAGGAATTCGCCCGAGTGTTTCAGGAGGTCCAGCTTGGGATACCTCTGGACCAGGCCTTGGCCCACATGTTGCGACGGGTCCCCAGCGACGACCTGGACATGATGATCACCGCGATCAACGTCCAGCGAGAGGTCGGCGGCAATCTAGCAGAGGTCCTGGACACGATCAGCTTCACAATCAGAGAACGGATTCGGATTAAGGGCGAGATCCGGGCTCTAACAGCCCAGAGCCGGTATTCTGGCTACACAGTCGCCGCCGTCCCGGTCCTGTTGACCGGCGTTATCTACGTGATCAACCCAGACTTCATGAACCTGCTGCTGCAGCACACGTGTGGGCACATCATGATTGTGGTGGCGGTGTTGGGAATCATCTTGGGCTTCGTCGTCATCAAGAAGGTCGTAGACATAGACATCTAGGCGTGGGCTGCGTCCACGCACAGTTCCGGCCGTCCGGAGACTGACTTGCGTCGAGATGTGCCGCACCTGGATGGTGGAAGCAGACGCGTGATTGTTGTAGGAGAGAGATGTCCATTTACCTGCTGATCGCGCTGGGTGTTCTGGTCTTGGCTGCGCTGGCGCTGCTCAGTGTCCGGCTGCTTCGATCGCGAGACACCACCTCAATTGAAGATCGCCTCCAGGAGTTCGCCACGCTCGAGCAACCGCCCACTCTGGAGGAGATTGAGCTATCCCAGCCATTCGCCCAGCGCGTGCTCATCCCGCTGTTGGAGGGCCTGGCACGCATAGCGAGGCGCTTCACGCCTCAGGAGCAACTGGAGGGCATCCAGCATAAGCTGGATCTCGCCGGCAGTCCTTATGGCTGGAGCGTGATGCAGTTCCTGGGCATTCGGTTGCTCTCCACCCTCCTGTTGGGGGGAATGGGCGTGGCCGTCTTCGTGGCCGCGAGGCAGTGGGGGATCACTCGGCGCGTCCTGATCATGGGGCTCCTGGGAGGGGCCGGCTACTACCTGCCCGCTTTGTGGTTGTATAGCCGGAAGAGCCGTCGGCAGCGGGAGATTACGAGGTCTATGCCCGACGCACTCGACCTCCTGACCATCTGTGTTGAGGCTGGGCTGGGGTTCGACAGTGCTATGGCGCGCGTCGCCGACAAATGGGTTGATGAGCTGAGCAAGGAATTCACGCGGGTGTTGCAGGAGATCCGGCTCGGCAAGCTGCGCCGGGATGCGCTCCGCGCCATGTCTGACCGCATTGAGGTGACCGAGGTGTCGACCTTCGTGGCGGCCATCGTCCAGGCTGAGGAGCTCGGCGTAAGCATCGCGAAGGTGCTGCGCATCCAGTCGGAGGAAATGCGGCGGCGGCGGAGGCAGCGAGCCGAGGAGCTAGCTCGACAGGCTCCGATCAAGATGCTGCCAGCCATCGCTTTCCTGATTTTCCCCGCCATCTTCGTGGTCCTTCTTGGCCCGGCCATCATCCGCTTCATGACCCTGGACGTCGGCGGGTTCGGCGGTGGGGGCTTGCCTTAGGGGCCCGAAGACGGAGTCCTGGTCTGCAGACTACCGTTGAAGCACTCCTAGGTTAGGACGTGCGTACACGCGAGCGTGCACTCCTCGAAACTGCATGCGGTTGGCGGCATCTATCGGCGGACAGTCGACCTTCTGTTTCCCCCACGGTGTGTCGACTGCCAAGGCTTCGGGATGTGGTTCTGTGACGAGTGCCTCAGCCGCGTCCCCCGCGTTGAGTCCCCTACCTGCAGCCACTGTGGTCGCGAGATCGACCCCTTCTCCCCGCGCTTATGTCACCGCTGTCGAACGGCACCCCTGGAAATCGAACGGATACGATCGGCCGTCTACTTCGAAGGCGCGCTGCGTGAGGCTGTGCACAAGTTCAAGTACGAAGGGCTCACCGTACTCGCTGAGCCGCTGGGAAGGCTGATGGTGGAGTGCTGGTCAAGGCTCCCCACCCTGACTGATGTGCTGGTACCTGTGCCCCTGCACAAGAGCCACTTACGCACGCGAGGCTTCAACCAAGCCGCGCTCCTAGCCTACCAGCTGGCGAACCACGTCCACCTCCCGGTGGACGAGAAGACATTGATCCGCCATCGCGCGACAGCCTCGCAGTTCAGACTTACGACCGCAGAGAGAAGGGAGAACGTGAGCGGCGCCTTCAGGTGTCTATCTGATGCCCTATCCGGCAAGAGCGTGCTAGTCATCGACGACGTGTGTACGACCGGATCCACACTCGAGGCCTGCGCGCTGGCGCTCATGGATGGGGGAGCAAGACGTGTGCAGGCATTGACTCTGGCTCGCGCACGTTTCTAAGTGGCAGGATTGGGCAGCGTTAGTGTACTCATGGTCTAAGAGGGAGGTAACCGATGGAACTATCTATCTTCACCCGAAAGCTCGACATGACGCCACGCCTGCGGGACTATGTGGAAGGCAAAGTGGGCCGACTGGATCGATACCTGCCGACCATAGACGAAGCCAGGATCGACCTGGAAGTCGAGGACACGCGCCTGAGTGAGGATCGACAGGTGGCGCAGCTGACCGTCTGGACAGGGGGCACCATTCTACGGGCTGAAGAGCGAAGCAGCGATATCTTCACCTCGATCGACGCAGTGTTGGACAAGATGTACCGTCAGATCGCTCGATACAAAGGGAAGCGGCTTGATCGATGGCACGCTGCAGGGGAGGAACTGCCGGTCGAAGAACCTATAGACACGGAACTGGAGGCTGAGATCGTTCGGGTGAAGCGTTTTGAGGTGAGGCCGATGACACCCGAGGAGGCCATCGAACAGATGGAGCTGCTGGGGCACCACTTCTTTGTGTTTATGAACGCGGACGAGGGAGACATCAGCATCGTCTACAAGCGAAGGGACAATAACTACGGCCTGCTGCAGCCACAGGTGAGCTGAGGGCGGGCAGACACAGGCGCTAGCCGCGTTTCAGGACGCGCCATAAGGGGTTCGGCCTCAACCGAGCCCCTTGTTCGTAGGTGCTCTGGGCAGGTTGTTGGAGACAGGAGGTCCAGCGGGTGGGAAGTATCACGCTGTTTCTGTTGTGCGGGGGTTGGGGCCCGAGCAGCGTTGAGCAGGCGGTGCGCTGCGCGCACCAAGCCGCCGCACGCGACCTGCTGGAGGCGCTCACACAAATCCCGTCGATCGATCTGACTGTGGTGGCGACGGATGATCCGAGTTGGGTCGGCACCATCAGCGACATCACAGTGGAAATCGATATCGATCCCCCCGGGGAGCGGTTTCACTTCGGGCGGCGACTCGCCGCGCTGATCGAGCGCTACAAGCCGGAACGCGTGCTCTACACGGGGGGCGGCTCAGCGCCCCTGTTGAGACATGAGCAGTGGGCCGCCGTGGTAAATGGCCTTTCACAGGCGGAGAGGTTGGTGATCACCAACAACCTCCACTCTTGCGACTGGGCTGGGATCGCTTCCGCCCAGGACGCTGCACCGCTGATCGAACACGCGTCGAGTGACAACGCCATCGCCTGGGTCCTGGCTAGAGAAGCCTCCTTCCCCGTGGAGACCCTACCGGCGTCGGCCGGAACCCGGTTCGACATCGACACGCCAACGGACCTGCTCATCGCCGACCGCCATCCCGGGATCGGACGCCACCTAGGGCGCTACTTGGAGGAATTGAGCTGGGAGTCGAAGCCACTGGATGGCGTGCTGGAGGAGATGGCACAGGACGGC
>JASFVG010000141.1:0-10540 GCA_050049955.1 Anaerolineae bacterium
AGTCAGGCAGACGTAGGACTCAACCTGATGACCTTCCCCGGGGACCAGGGCGCCGGCTTCTTCTTGCTCCTGGTCGCGCCCTCGGTCGATGTGCGTAGCGACGGGGCGATCCCGCGTGACGTGCTGCTGGTTCTCGATACGTCCGGCTCTATGGAGGGCGAGAAGCTCGCCCAGGCGAAGGACGCCCTAGCGTATGTCCTCCAACACTTGAACGAGGAGGACCGCTTCAACGTCATCGCGTTCTCTACTGGGCTCACTCAGTACGCTCGGCAGCTGCGACCTGCCGCCGATGCAGCTGAGGCCGCTGCCTGGGTCCAAAGCCTGGAGGCGATTGGAGGCACCAACATCAACCGGGCGCTGTTGGAGGCGCTGGCGGACGCGAGTGCGGAGCGACCCACGGTGCTGATCTTCCTTACAGACGGGCTGCCTACCGAGGGCGTCACCGATATTGATGAGATCCTCGCCAATGTGGAATCCGCTAGCGCGGACAGCGTGCGGCTTTTCGCCTTCGGTGTTGGTGACGACGTCAACACTGTACTGCTCGACTCGCTAGCCCAACAGAACCGCGGCACTTCAGGCTACGTACGCCCTCAGGAGAGGGTGGACGAGGAGGTATCTGCCTTCTATGCCAAGATCAGGACGCCCGTCCTCACCGACCTGGGGCTAGACGTCGACAACGTCCTCTTAGAAGACGTGTATCCCTATCCCCTACCAGACCTCTTCGCTGGATCCCAGCTGATCGTCACGGGCCGTTATCGGCCGTTGTCCGGCTATGGCCGTGTCTCCCGGATCACCCTGGCTGGCAACGTGAGCGCGGAGCGCAGGGAGTTTGTCTACGAGGGGGTCTTCCGCGCCGGCGACGAGTTCGGAGATGCGCTGACAGACCCGATGAGCTTCATACCTCGCCTGTGGGCCACCCGGAAGATCGGGCACCTGTTGACTCAGATCCGGTTGCACGGCGAGAACAAGGAGTGGGTTGATGCCGTCATTGAGCTGAGCATCCGCTACGGAGTGGTCACGCCCTACACCTCCTTCCTTGTGGAGGACGAGGACATTCTCACCGAAGCAGGACGCGAGCGGGCTGCACACGACTACATGGCCACCCCGGCGCCAGCGGTCTCTGGCGCACCCGCCGTGGAGCTGGCTGAGGAGGAGGCGAAGATGCGGGAGGCAGGTGCGGCGTTCGCTCCGGCATCGGTAGGGGGTGAGTTGCCGGGTGAGAAGGCTACCCCCGTGGTACAGCACGTCGGGCCCAAGGCCTTCGTCCTCCAGAACGGCGCGTGGGTAGACACGGCTTTCGACACCGGCACCGGGGAAACCGAGCGTATCCCGTTTGGCTCGTCGGCCTACTTCGACTTGCTCGCTTCGCAGCCCAGTTGGGGGAAGATCATGGCGCTAGGCGATCGCGTCATCTTCGTGCCCGATTCGGGAACCGATCCTACGGCCTACGAGATCGTACCGGAAGCGGCCGACTCTGCGTCGCTGGTGGTGGCGGAGACCCCCGGGGTGGCACAGCCGACCGACCAGCCCGTCGAGCCAGTCGAGGTCACGGGGACCCCACCCCCAGGCGGGTCATCGGCTGCTTCGTCAAGCAGGGCCCTTTGTCCAGGGCCAATGGCGCTGTCGGGCGTCACCCTGGCGGCACTCGTGGTCTGGGGCGCACGCCGTCGCTAGCCGGCAGCCGTGCCCAGAGCTTCTGCACCGGAGAGCTACCTTCGCAGCCGAGGGACGACAAAGCCTGTCCCCGTCGCTAGGGGACAGGCTTCATGCTCCTGTAAATGCCCGTCATCACCCTGCGGCCCCCTGCTGGGGGGCTCAGGTCTCAGACTCAGCCAGTCGCTTCAGATTGGCCAAGCTCTGCTTGATGGCCCTGCGATTGCTGCCTCGCCCCACCAATGCGTCCGCGATCCGACCCAGGATGCCGCGGGGCTTGTAGTCCCAGATGAGCGTGAACAACGTGCCCGTGCCCGAGCTGTCGAAACGCCACTCCTCGCTCCCCGTAACGAAGTAGCTGCTCGGGGCTGCGTCGACGACCTCGACCTTTGAACTGCTGGGGAAGCTGTAGCCGGTGTATTCACCTTCCCAGCTGAAGACGCCTCCTATTGCCGGGACCGTGTCCGTGCGCACCACTGTCCCCGTACGGAGGGGCCGCGGTGTGAGGATCTGTACGCCTGCTACCCGACTGTCCCACTCAGGCCGGCGACCCACATCGTGGCACAGCCGAAACAGGTCAGTCGCTGCACTGGCAATGGCAATCTGTTCTACTAGTCGCGGCATGGGCTGCCCATCCTCACGGCCCGGCGTACTGGGGGCTAGGCTCCCTCATCCATCGGTCTCCAGCGAAGGACCAAGTCCCTGGCTGCCTTGACCTCGTCAAGCCGCCGCGTGGGCGCCGTATGCGGGGCCTGGTGGAGAAGCTCAGGGTTCTCCCTTGCTTCTTTGACGATGGCCAGCAGTGCGTCAGCAAACGCATCGAGCGTGTCCTTGCTCTCCGTCTCCGTCGGCTCGATCATCAACGCCTCCTCGACGATTAGCGGGAAGTAGACGGTCGGAGGGTGGAAGCCGTAGTCCATCAGCCGCTTGGCTATGTCCATCGTGTGGACGTCCTTATCCCGGATATCCTTCGGCGGGCCGGCCAGGACGAACTCGTGCATGCATGCGCGATCGTGCGATACCGGGTAGGTGCCCTGGAGACGTTCCCTGAGGTAGTTGGCGTTCAGCACGGCGTGCTCGGCAACCCGGCGGAGCCCCCTAGTCCCCAACATGCGGATGTACGTGTAGGCCTTGACCATCACCCCGAAGTGCCCGTAGAAGCTCTTCACGCGGCCAATCGTCCTGGCCGGGGTCACGAGCTCAAAGAACGGCACATCCTCCTCAGCTCGATCGGCGGCCAACCCGACGATCGGACCTGGAAGGAAGTCGACCAGCCTGTCCGCGGCGCCGACAGGACCGGAACCGGGGCCCCCGCCGCCGTGGGGCGTGCTGAATGTCTTGTGCAAGTTGTAGTGTAGCACGTCAAAGCCCAGATCACCCGGGCGGGCAATTCCGAGCAGCGCGTTCATGTTCGCACCGTCGCCGTACATCAGACCGCCGTGCTTGTGCACGACGGCGCACACCGCCTCCACCTGCTTCTCGAATAGCCCCAGCGTGTTGGGGTTGGTCAGCATCATACCCACCAGGCGATCGCTGTGCTCCTCGCAAGCTGCCGTGAGGGACTCCAGGTCGACGTCACCTCGTGCGTCCGATGGGATCTCCACTACCTTCAGGCCGCTCATTGAGGTGCTGGCTGGATTCGTCCCGTGTGCGGAGTCGGGCACCAGGATCGTGTCCCGCTTTGTCTCGCCGCGATCGAGATGGTAGGCTCGCATCATCAGCACACCTGCCAGCTCACCGTGTGCCCCGGCGGCTGGCTGCAGGCTCACGCCCGCAAAGCCTCCGATCTCCTTCAGGAACTCCTGGAGCGTGTACGCAATGAATAGCGCGCCCTGCACCGTCTCCAGTGGCTGATACGGATGGATGTCCGTGATCCCGGGTAGTCGGGCGACAGCCTCGTTGATCTTGGGGTTGTGCTTCATAGTGCACGAGCCAAGGGGGTAGAAGCCCGTGTCGACGCCGAAGTTGAGCCGGGAGAGGCGCGTGTAGTGCCTGATCAGGTCCCCTTCACTCACCTCGGGAAGGGGCAGGTCGTCGCGTACGAGGCCCTCCGGCAGTTCCGCTCGGGGCACGTCAACGCCGGGAAGCGAGGCCGCGCAGCGACCGGAGCTTGAGATCTCAAAGATCAGCGGTCGGCTCACGTTGCCACCTCCACAAGTGCTTCCACCAAGTGATCGATCGCTGGACGTGGGTTCATCTCCGTCACACAGACGAGCATCTGGTCCCCGAGTTCTGGGTAGTCCTGCCCCAGATCGTAGCCACCGATGATGCCCCATTCCTCGAGGAGCAGCTCGTTGATCTCACCAACGGGCCCCGGGCAGCGAACCGCGAACTCCTTAAAGAACGGCCTGTCTTGAGAGACGGAATAGCCATTGAGCGCGTCGATACGATTGGCCGCGTAGTGAGCTCTGTGGTAGCAGAGCTCGGCCACCTGACGCATCCCACATCGGCCGAGGGCGGCCATGAAGACCGCTGCGGCCAAAGCCATGAGGCCCTGGTTGGTGCAGATGTTCGATGTAGCCCGTTCGCGTCGGATGTGCTGCTCACGGGTGGCGAGCGTCAGGACAAACCCTCTCTCTCCGTCGGCGTCCACGGTCTGTCCCACAAGCCGCCCCGCCATCCTCCTTACGTACTTCATCCTTGTCGCGAAGAATCCGAGATACGGGCCGCCGAAGTTCAGTCCCAGTCCCAGACCCTGGCCCTCGCCGACCACAATATCGGCATCGAAATGCCCTGGCGGCTTCAGGAGACCCAGTGCGATCGGATCCGTCGCCACGACAAATAGAGCTCCCACTCCGTGAGCGGCCTGCGAAAGCCTTCCTAGGTCGTCGAAGCGCCCAAGGAAGTCCGGGTACTGGACTACCAAGCAGGCCGTGTCGTCGTCAAGGAGCTCAGCCGGATCGGTGGCTCCATCCTCGTCGCCTACGATGGTCAGACCCATCCCCTGGGTGTACGTGCGAACGACCTCCCGATACTCGGGATGGACGAAACGTGAGATCACAACCTTCTTCCGCCGCATTCGATGGACGCCTATCGCGGCAATCACCGCTTCCGCCGTGGACGTGGCACCGTCGTAGTGGGAAGCGTTCGACACGTCCATTCCCGTGAGGTCACAGATCATCGTTTGGTACTCGAAGATGGCCTGGAGCGTACCCTGACTAATCTCCGGTTGGTACGGTGTATAGGCTGTGTAGAACTCCCCGCGGCTCACCACCGCGTCCACGACCGCAGGCACGAAGTGGCGATACGAGCCCGCGCCCAGGAAGCAGTTACCGGCCGTGGCGGTCAGGTTCCCCTCAGCCAGGGACCCCAGTTCCCACTTAGCGCCCAGCTCCGATATGGCTGGAGGAAGCTCCAACGGCGGGAAGCGGGCATCATCTGGTACATCGGCAAAGAGGTCTTCGATCGACTCGACGCCAATGGCCGCGAGCATAGCTTGCCGGTCGGCGTCACTGTGTGGAATGTAGGGCATGGGTCACCTCTTCAGCACAGAACGCGAAAGCGGCAGTGCGATCGCTCTGCGCCTGCTGCTTCGAGGCCTATCCCTCCTCTTCCTCAACGAGCGCCCTATACTCGTCGCCGCTCATCAGATCCTCGAACTCGTCGGGTTCGGACGGGTCGAGCCGGATCATCCAGCCATCCCCGTAGGGATCCTGATTGATGAGCTCCGGCGCAGCCTCCAACTCCTGGTTGACCGCGGTGACCTCCCCGCCAACCGGTGCATACAGATCGGAGGCAGCCTTCACGGACTCGACGATGCCGAAGGGCTCGGCGGCTTCCAAGACGTCCCCGACCATCGGCAGCTCGACGTAGACGACGTCGGATAGCGTCTCCTGGGCGTGGTCCGTGATACCACAGACGACTTCGTCGTCCGCCCATCGCGCCCACTCGTGGCTCTCAGCGTATCTTGCGTCTGGATCAAGTTTCATCGTTGCACTCCTTTCTCGTGGATAGGATTCGGGATGGTCCAGAGCCGTTGCGGTCTCGGCCGGTGGCTATGCACGCGGCCACTGGGTCGTAGCCTGAGCCCAGTCCAACAACGGGCATAGTGGCCCGGTTCATACCTGGGAATCTCGGCGGCTTGCGGAATGGAGGGCTGGCCCTCCCGTGCGTCGAACGGTACCAAGTGGGCGGTATAGGACTCGAACCTATGACCTCCTCCTTGTAAGGGAGGCGCTCTGACCAGCTGAGCTAACCGCCCCACGAAACGCGGTCAGATTCGATTATACTCACTATGGGGTACTTCGTCAAAGGCGCGGCAAGACGATCGAGTGCTGCCGCTGGTACTTCCCTTTCTTGTCGGCATAAGAGGTCTCGCATTCCTCATCGCCCTCGAAGAAGAGCACCTGCGCAATCCCCTCGTTCGCGTAGATCTTGGCGGGCAACGGCGTCGTGTTGCTGATCTCCAGGGTGACGTAGCCCTCCCACTCAGGCTCGAAGGGCGTCACGTTCACGATGATCCCGCAGCGCGCGTAAGAGCTCTTACCCACACAGATGGTCAGCACACGCCGCGGGACGCGGAAATACTCGACTGTCCGGCTCAGCGCAAAGGAGTTGGGGGGAATCACACACACATCCCCCTCGAAATCGACGAAGGAATCGGCATCGAACCGCTTTGGATCCACCACGATCGACTTGGCCGACTTCAACTCGGCCATCGCCCGCGATGCTGTGTCCCGCATCCGACCCAAGTAGGGGAGCAGCTGCGACAGAATGCATTGGACGTCAGCGCCCTTGCTCACCACCAGTCTGGCAAGATCAGCACCGGCCTCCTGCACATCACCTGTGCCTAGCGTGGCCCGCAGGCTCTCCAGCAGCTGGGGGTTATCCCCGTTGAACACCAAGGCCAGCTTGCCTCTCTCTGCGCCTTCCGGGACCCGGTACCCGATCTCACCCCGGGCATCGAGTAGCCCGGCGGCATACGCGGACTGCACGTCCGACAGCTTGGACGCTGTGACCTCCGGCTGGAAGACCTTGAACTCCTCAGCCACGCGAATGTCGTAGCCGTAGGAAGAGAGGCCATAGGAGATCACGCCGTCCCGAACCTGCCCATCCACGAACGGCTCGATCATTCGCTCCTCGAGAGACATCCGACGAATCCAATGATCCGGCTTTAATCCCATATGCGCTTGCTCCTAGTCTCCTTCACTCGGGGGCTCACATCCGCTCCGGAGCACTTACCCCCAGGAGGCTGAGGGCCTGGGCCAGCGTTAACTGGGCTGCCCGCGCCAGCATCAGGCGCGCTTGCGTGCGTTCCGGCGCTTCCTCTGCCACTACGCGGCAGTCCCGGTAGAACGCGTGGAAATCCGAGGCCAACTCCTTGGCGTAGAAAGTGAGACGGTGTGGCGCGCGCTGTTCCGCCGACTGTGCCACGATCTCTGGAAGTTCCAGCATTTTCCGGATCAGAGCCTGTTCGCTCTGGTGGACCAGCAGCGATGCATCCCCTGGTTTCTGCACGTCCCAGCCCTGTTCGGCGGCATAGCGCAGGATGCTTGAGATGCGAGCGTGGGCGTACTGGACGTAGTAGACGGGGTTCTTGTCGGATTGCTCGACAGCCAACTCGAGGTCGAAATCGATGGTGGCATCGACCGTGCGCGTCAAGAGGAGGAACCGGATCGGATCCGAGCCCACCTCGTCTAGCAGCTCTCGCAAGGTGACGAACTCGCCAGCCCGGGTCGACATGCGGACATCCTCGCCGCCCCGCTTGAGATTCACCATCTGGTACAGAATGATCTCCACGCGGTCTGGATCGAGCTGTAGGGCGCTGGCCGCTGCTTTCACGCGGGGAAGATCCCCGTGGTGATCAGCGCCCCAGATGTAGATCGCCCGGTCGAACCCGCGCTCGACCAGCTTGTCCCACGCATACGCGATGTCGGAGGCGAGATACGTGGGGCGCTCACCCGCGTTGGGAATCACCTGCGCTGAACGAATGACCACGGCGTCGTCCTCCAGCTGCGAGGACGTGAACCAGACAGCACCATCTCGCTCTACGATATAGCCCGTGTCTCTCAGCATCTTGATGATGCGTTCAAATAGCCCCGATTCGTAGAGGCTCCTCTCGTGGAACCAGGTATCGAAGGTGACACCGAGTGCTGCCAGGTCCTCGCGGATCTGCCCCAGAATCCTCGCCATGCCCATCTCGCCGAGAGCGCGTATTGCGTCTTGGCGAGGCTCGAGGAGGTACCGATCACCAACTTCGTCGGCGACATCTTGGCCCATTTCTACAACGTAGTCGCCCCGGTAGCCATCTTCGGGGAAGGGCTCCTCCTTGCCCCGCGCCTGGGCGTAACGAGCGAAGAGGCTCTCGCCAAACTTGCGCACCTGCGAACCGGCGTCGTTGACGTAGTACTCACGCTCCACTGAGTAGCCGGCTGCCTCTAAAACGTTGGCCAGCGTGTCGCCAATAACTGCGTTGCGCGTCGAGCCCACCGTGATGGGTCCTGTCGGATTGCTGCTGACAAACTCGACCTGCACCCGCTGGGCCAATGCACGATCAATGTGACCCCATTGCGTGCCGCTATCGAGGATCTCATCGACTTGGGCCGCAAGCCAGTCCGCATCAAGGGTGAAGTTGATGTACCCTGGGCTGGCCACTTCGAACGTCCCGATGGCCAGAGCTACGGGAACGTGATCAGTGACGACCTCGGCGATGGCGCGGGGCGCCATCCTGGCCTCCTTCGCCAGTTGCAGACATACAGGGGTCGCGAAGTCCCCATGATCTGCTTGCCGTGGCCGCTCGATGGCGATCGGTGGGATCTCGAAAGCCGGCAGTGCCCCTTGGTCCTGGGCGGTCAGGATGCCTTGCTTGACCAACGAAGCTACCTGATCGCTGATGAGCTCTATCACTACGGTCTCCTGTCGGTACGGTGTCGGGGGGTGTCTTCCTGTCCCAGCTCGCTGCGAAACCAGTCGGCCAGTCGCTCCGCATCGTCGGGTGTTTGGAACGAGGCCTGTGCCGCGGTCACGATCGTGCGCTTGATCTGGTCCAGAGAGACCCCCATGGCCTGTACGGCCACCCAATACTCGTCGGTCAGGGTGGTGTCACTGATACTTGGATCGTCGGTGTTGATGGAAACCGGTATCCCCAGGGCCAACAGGTGCGGGAGGGGATGTCGCCAGAAGTGTTCCACGACGCCGGTCTGGATGTTGCTGGTCGGGCAGACTTCGAGGACGACTTGGCGGTCCTTGAGCAACTGCACAACCAGGCGATCCTCGATGCTTCGAACGCCGTGCCCGATACGCTCCGCCTGCAGCTGAGTAACGGCCTCTTCAACGTTCTTTGGCTCACCGGCCTCGCCGGCGTGGACCGTGACGTGCAGCCCCTCCCGCCGCGCCGCTCGAAAGATGCCGGCAAACGGGGATGCTGGATACCTCTGCTCGTCACCGGCAAGGTCCAGGCCCACGATCCCCCTGTCGCGGTGCTGCTGCGCGACTTCAGCCAGCCTGGCCGCCGTCTCAACGTCCTCCTCCCGCCCGATCTGGACGATCAGCTTGACCTGGATTTCCTGCTCCGCCTGGGCCTCCTGGACCGCGTCACACACCCACAGGGTAACCGCTTCCAATGAGAAATCCTGCGCTCGGGCCAGGGCTACAGGATTGAAGCGCAGCTCAAGGTACCTCACGCCGTCGTCAGCAGCATCGGCTACCGCCTCGTGAGCCAGCCGTGCCACCGCTTCTTGCGATGTGTAGAAGCGCCGTAGGAACTTGAACTTCTCCAGGAAACGCTGGAAGTCCGGCTGCTCGTCACCTACTGTCGCAAAGGGCCGCAGATCCTCGATCGCGTATCCTGGGAGATCGATGCCATGCTCTCTGGCGATCTCTGCGAGCGTCCCCAGCCGCAGCGACCCCTCAAGATGCCGGTGAAGGTCGATCTTGGGAAGAGCGCGCAGCGTTTCGCGAAGATTACTGGTCGAGGGCCTCGGGCTCGGCAAAGCTAGGTCTTTCGAATCGAGGAGAGCACCGGCAAGGCCGGTCTACCATCGGCACCAGGGCTTCATCGGCGCTTCTCTCTCAAGATCCATCCCCAGTAGTACCAGACAAGAAGGAGATCGAGCGTCGAGCCCACGGCCAGCGGTAGGTGGAAGGTCACCAGGGCGAACCAAGGTTCCAGCAAAGCCGGAAGCGCCGCGTCGGGCGCCAAAACTGCGGTGCTCCGAATGACCTGACTGGTCGCTGCAATCGCAATCAGCGCATTCGCCAGCCAGAACCAGCCGTGGGTGTCTGACTTCTTCGCCACGGCGTTGAGCCGCTCACTCAACGTGAAGAAGATGGCGCCCAGGTAGACAATCGCCGCCAGGCCAATCGAGCCAAGCGGAGACGAGATAACCAGCACTACCTATCTCCTGTCATGAGCCTCACCAGCCGGGTGCTGAAGAGGAAGAGCAGGCTACCGCCAGCGAACAGCAGGAGATCACCGACGGGCTGTCCCACAAAGTCGACATTCCGCACGCCATACCAGGCCACGCCCGCCGCCAACAGCACCCCAGGGAGTCCCAGGAAGCGGCTTCCCACGTGCTTCCCAGATGCTCGCTCGTAGAAGGCTGCGATGCGCCAAAGGAAGAATAGCAGCAGGCCGACAACCATCCAGGCGTAGACGGTAAGAGCAGTCTTGACGATCTCCACCGTTATCTCCGGACACCCTCGATAACGGCCAACCCACCAAACCGCGCTGCGTCCGATGGGCCCGCCGTCTAGCAGCTGGCGCTGGGCGACGTGACTCACGGATCGGCCGGACCACCTCGTGCGGTTCCGAGACCGAACCCGGTGCGAAAGCCCTAGCGCTGCACGAAGGCCTGCTCAAAGGAATCGACCATGCGCCGTGGGCTCCCACTCATGATCGCTTCCCTACCTTCAAACGGTGCGTGAACTTCGAGCCCTCGCGACGTGA
>JASFVG010000142.1:0-10524 GCA_050049955.1 Anaerolineae bacterium
ACGGGCTCTGCGGCCAAGGTTTCGCTGACCCCATCGATGGATACACCGAGCGGCGTGTTGGCGTTGTAGAGGGTGGCACCCGCGGCGTTCTGGTTGAAGTCCGTCGACAGGCGGGCGGCCGTCGCCCCGGTTGCATCCTCGCTCAGCACGTTCTGGAGCAGCGCTCGATAGCCAATCATGCCCCGGTTCTGCACGATCACCCGGACAGGCCCGTCCTTGATGGCGGCAGGAGCTGGCGCCGGAAAGAGGTTCTCGGTGAGAGGGAGCGTCCCCAGCATGACTCGCAGCTTGGTGCGGTCGAGAATGTCCTGTCCGCTCTGGTTCAGCGCCAAGTAGTCGAACCCAGGATGACCTGAGAGGAAGCCCAGGGTGTACTGGGTGGTGGTAATGCGCTCGGTGACCGGGTCGAAGGAGGCGTAGGTCTGCGTGAAGGTGCGGGTGAGGCTGCTCGAGCGCACGACGTAGGCCCAGCCCTTCATCGTGGGACTGAGGGGGTCTGTGACCTCGATGCGATACCAGGTGGGGCTGATGGGCAGGCTGGATACGATCCCCTCTTCCTGAACCGGGCGTCCGCCCAGGTCCGAGGCCATGAAGACGATCTCGTCGTCTGCATCTAGGGGGCTGCCCAGTGCACTGGTGTAGGCCCCCGCGACCACCTCATCGACCTGGAAAGGGATCTGCCGCATGGTGCCTTCTCGATGGGCGTAGACGAAGAGAGCGTCGGTGGGAGCGCCCCCCAGTTGGGGCAGGGACGCGCCCGGTACGACCACCGGCTCGAGATCCCGCTCGATGGTCGGCAGCACAACGGGGCCGTCGACATAGCGGGCAAGCCCGACGTTCGACACCTCTGCGGGTGGCGTGCGGATAGAGTAGCGCGCGCCGCCGGCCTGATCACCTTCGTGGGAGCTGCCTGCGCTGGCCGATGCGGTGGCGACCGCCACGCCAGAGGCGGTGAGAAGGATTGCGCCTGTCAGCAGGATGTGCATGAGGCGCAATCTTGCGTTCGGCTTGACCTCCATAGCCCTATCCTCCTTGATGTCAGGTGAGCGCCGGATTGCGGGGCAAGACTAGGCACTGCATCAACTTGGGTGGCGAGGATGACGACGGCGTGGTCGAGTTACTGTTGGTGCTATTCTATCACACGACGAGGTTGCTGTAAAGGGCTTGGTAGTCGATGGCCCTTCGAGGCGCCGGGTGGCAAGGGGTGCGTCAGGCGGCCCGGCGCGGCCTGGCGTACCGACCAGGGCTCAGGGTGATGATTTATGTCGACCCGCCTACACGAGCCGGCGCGGGATCCTGACGTGCCAGGTCCCATTGAAGACCCGTGCCTGGCCCTCGTTGGCGTCGAGGACGTGGGTGACGTAGAAATGGTCGGCGTCGCCCGTCATGCGACTGTATATCTCGGCGCGCACCTCCCAGTCCCCGCGCCGTAGGCCCATCTCACCGCTGCAGGTCAGGCTCGCGGACAGCGGCTCATGCTCTACGATTGTGTATTGGTCGTCGATCTGGCTGTGGACCTCCAGGCCCGTGTCTGTGAGTCGGGTATGGCCGTGGTCTGAGATATCGTGCATCTCCAGCCTTCTCCTGCCCACGTCCTCGCTGATCGTGCGGGTGCGCCGGGGCGTCCGCAGCACTTCGTGGGGCCTGGGGCGGCATCGCTCGGGCTCCTGGAACCGGGGCAAGTCCTCATCCTCGGGTCGGGGCGGCCGGACGGGCAAGTGGAGGCGGCTCTCCTCACCAGTGCGAATCCGAAGGGTCACGGGGTGGGGTGAAGGCCAGGCCATTGGCCAGTAGGTCGGGGACACGGCAAGCCGCCAGTGGTGACCAGCGGGAAGGCGGTGACCCGCCGCGTCCAGTGTGACGCGCACCCGATAGAACCTGCCCGGTTCAAGGGCCTGCAGGGCCTCGTGTCCCTCCCGGTGTGTGAGGTTCAGTACGCCCCTGCTGACCTGCAGTGAGGATCCGGTCGGCGAGACGTCGCACAGGCGAACGGCGACCAGGGCCACGGGCTGGTCAGCCGCCAGCTCCAGATAGACCTCTGGATTGCCAACGATCTCCTCAGGCTCAGCTCTCGGCGCGGCGTCAAAGGCCAAGCAGAGCCCGTCCTCTCGTCGCTGATCCGGGGGGAAATCGACCGGGTTTCCGTACGCACACCAGACGCCGGCCTCGATGCCGCCGAACTGGGACCCGCAAATCATCAGCTCTTCGCCCTCGTGCTCGTGTGCTAGCAGCCTGCGGTCGCCCAACCAGACGGTCGAGTCCTGCACATTGGGCGAGGGCCAAGAGGGTTCGGCTGCCCAGTGACCTGGGCGCTCTTCATACATCGGGGCGGGAGGCACACTGTCCTGGATCCAGAACCTGAAGGTTGGCTCATCCATAATGCCGTTATCCACGCCCTTCAGCCAATAGTCCCACCAGCGCAGACACTCCTGCAGGAATCCTATCTGGGGGCCCGGTTTGGCCGTGTGGGGGTAGTCGTGCGCCCAGGGCCCGATGAGTCCCTTCTTGGCGCCGGGCAGTCCCTTCAGGAGGCGAAACACGGCATTGGTGTAAGCATCTCCCCACCCACCCACGGCGTAGACCGGCGCCTCGATGGCCGCGTAGTCCTCACAGACTGAGCCGTGCTTCCAGTACGCGTCCCGCGTCTGGTGCTCCAGCCAGGCGTGGACGTACGGCGGGGTGTTCTCCAGCCGGTTGAGCCACATCTCGCGCCAGCGATCGCCCACCAGCAGGGGGTCGGGCGGCATGGCGTTCAGCTGGAACATGCGTGCGGCCCAGCCGAGCATGTCACTCCCGAGCACGCAACCTCCCAGGTAGTGGACGTCATCCGCGTACCGGTCGTCGGTGGACGCGACGCTGATCACGGCCTTCAACTGGGGCGGCCGTCTGGCGGCAACTTGCAGCCCGTTGAATCCGCCCCACGAGATACCATACATGCCGATCTGGCCGCTGCACCACGGCTGGGCTTCGATCCAATCCATCACCTCCAGAGCATCATCCTGTTCCTGCTTGAGGTACTCGTCGTACAGGATGCCGTCGGAGGCGCCCGTGCCCCGCAAGTCGACGCGTACACCGGCGTAGCCGTGGCCTGCGAAGTAGGGGTGATAGCTCGAATCCCGGACGGCCCGGGAATCGTCCTTGCGGTATGGTAGGTACTCCAGGATGGCTGGCACCGGGGCTGCTTCAGCGTCCTCCGGCAGCCAGACGGTAGCGGCCAACCGGCAGCCGTCAGACATAGGGATCCAGGTGTTCTCGATCTTGCGCACCTGGTGAGGGAAGGACTCTCTGATCTTGATCATGGGGGTGACTCCACCCGTCTTTCTTGTGGTTGCCTGTTGTGACCTGGTTTGCCCACAACCGCTGCAGGCGCTTGGCGATCCCGACGAGCGCAACGATGCGACTCGCCCCGGCGTCAGGACATCCTCGGGCGGTCGCCCGCCCTGACGATGATGCCCTCTAGCTCCTGCTGTACGTCTTCCGGCAAGGCCTCCGGTCGGTGCTCCTCGAGTAGTGTCTCGACGCGTTTGACGGCGCGCTGGCCCAGGTCCTGCCCACCTCTTTCCAGCCAGGTCTCGTAGTCCGCCCGCTCAAACAGGTCCGGGTACCAGCGCCTGCGGAAGTTCCTGTCGGTGTGATCGGATTCGAGCCAGGGACCTTGATCCCGGTATTCAGCAATCAGGTCAAGCGCGAGTGTCTCGTCCGAAATCTCGATGCCGTTGACGAAGGTCTTGATCCAGGAGACAATCTCGTCACAGATCACCAACTGCGCGAAGGAGAAGGTCAGGCCGGACGCCAGGTACCCCAGGTCATGGATGATGTTCCCGCCCCCCAGCGTCTCCGTCAGTAGCGTCAGGGAAGCCTCAGCGGCGGCCTGTTGGTCGACGACCTTCGAATCCGTGGCACCGCCCAGCGCGAATTGGGGCAGGTTGTAGAAGTGGCTCATCGCCTGAGCGAAACCGCGCTCCGCCGGGCAGTAGGGCGAGGTCAGCGTGCGCAGGTCCAGGGGTGAGGGCTGCATCCCGGTGGTGATGAACGGCGCGCCCTCGCGCTGGAGCTGCGAGAGGACCAGACCGAGAAGCGTGCCCGCGTAATCGACGGCGATGGCACCGGCTGGGGTCACGGGCGCCGAGACACCGCAGGTGGAGACGGGGATGTAAAGGGCTGGCAGTCGCTTCTCTGCGAGGAACAGCAGCTTCTGGAGCGCCTCCTTGTTGTGGCGCAGTCCCGTGGCCACGTTGATGTAGCAGGCGGTGAGCGGCCTTCTGCGCAGCGCTGCCTCGCCGCCCGCCACGCGCTCTGCCATCTCGGTGGCATCCACCAGACCGGCCAAGTCGTACGTGACGACGATGATGGGCTTCGTCGTGTGCGAAAGCATGGCCTGCATCTGATAGCGGTCGGCCAGGACGTCAGTCACATCACTGGGGACGACCATCGACATCACGAAATCGACGTGGGGCAGCGCGTCGCAGAGGACCGTGCCCTCCACCACGTCGGCCAGGACCGGTCGCCGGCGCTCACCGGTGCGGTGGTCGACGATGTGCATACAGTCTGAACCGGGCCCGTAGAAGCAGCGGCTCCCCTCCAGCGGCATAACGGGTCGGCCGTGCCGATCACATAGCACTACGCGATCTGGAGCGGTGCTGAGCGCCTTCTCGACCATGCCCGGCGGAACAAACGCCAGGTTACCGTCCTCAATGTCAGCGCCGCCTTTCTTCAGCAGATCGACGGCCTCTTGAAGGTAGAGGCGCATGCCGACACGCTCGAGGATCTCCAGGCTGGCCCAGTGAATCCTCTGACACTCATCGGTCGAGAGCCGCTGGAAGCGGACCATGGGGAACACTGATTCGTTGATGACAGGGTGGGTCAAGGTGGGCTCCTCTGAGCGTGTCTTTCCATCAGTCCCCGGCGGCAACCGGGACCCCGCCCGATACACGCTCCGGGAAGAAGCAGGCGGTCAGACGGTCCGTCTCTCCAATGGGGCTGAGCGTCGGGACTTCCTCGGAGCAGCGCTCCTCGGCATAGCGGCAGCGCGGGTGGAAGTGACAGCCCGGAGGTGGGTTGCGAGGGCTGGGGATTTCGCCCTTCAACACGATGTGCTTTCGCTTATCCCGCAAACGTGGGTCAGGGATTGAGATGGCCGACATCAGCGCCTCTGTGTAGGGATGCTTTGGCCGGGTGAAGAGCGTCTCGGTTTCTGCCAGCTCCACGATCTTCCCCAAGTACATGACTGCGACGCGGTCGGCGATGAAACGGATCTCGTTGAGATTATGGGTGATGACAATGTAGGTCAGGTCCAGCTCTTGACGAAGACGCTTGAGCAGATTGAGCACCCCAGCCGCGACAGACACGTCTAAGCCGGCGGTGGGTTCGTCTGCCACCAGGATGTCGGGATGGAGAGCCAGCGCTCGGGCGAAACCGACGCGACGGGCCTGTCCACCGGAGAGCTGATGGGGGTACTTGTCGGCCTGCTCCGACGAGAGCCCCACCATCTCCAGCAACTCGTCCACCTTCTTCTCGGCGTCCACGTCGATGCCGTGGATCCTGAAGGGCTCCAGGATCAGAGAGGAGACCTTCATACGAGGGCTCAGGCTGGCGATGGGGAACTGGAAGATCATCTGCATGCCTTTTCTCAAGGGGCGAATCCTCGAGTCGGGGAAAAACGTGATATCCTGTCCCTCGACGACAACCTTGCCTCCAGCTGGCGCCTCCAGGCGAAGAATCGTTCGGCCCAGTGTCGTCTTTCCGGAGCCGGACTCGCCCACCAGGGCCAGCGTCTCGCCGCGACGCACCTGGATGTCGACGCCGTCGACCGCTCGCACGATGCCTGCGCGTTGTCCCAGGATCTGACCCAGGCCGCCCACGTGGTCGCGGAAGTGGGTGCGGAGTTCGTGCGTCTCCACGACGATCTCCTGCGGTGCGGATCTGGTCTCGTCTTCCTCGGCAGGTGCGCGCTTCTCTGCTGCCTGGCCCGAGATCTGAACCGACTCCACATCACGCCATCCCTCTGGAACGCTGTCCCAGTCAGGATGGAGAGCGTGGCAGAGCACGCGTTGACCGTTGACCTGAATGTACTTGGGTTCGACGGTGTGGCAGATCTCGGTGGCGAGTTGACATCGTGTGGCGAACTTGCACCCGGGCGGTAGATCCCGCAGGCTGGGGACCCGCCCGGGAATCGTCCTGAGCCACTTCCTCCGCAGGCTGCTAGCCGGGTGGGAGCGAAGCAGCGCCTTGGTGTAGGGGTGCTGAGGCTTCTCGAAGACGTCGAAGATGCCACCGGACTCGACAATGTTGCCCGCGTACATCACCACCACTCGGTCACAGAGCTGCGCCACGACACCCAGGTCGTGGGTGATGTACACAATCGCCGTTCCAAGCTCGTCTCGAAGGCCGCGGATCAGATTGATGATCTGGGCCTCGAGCGTGACGTCGAGGGCCGATGTCGGTTCGTCTGCCACCAGCAGTGCTGGATTCGCCATCAGAGCAATCGCGATCATGATCCTCTGGCGCATACCGCCCGAGAACTGATGAGGATACTCCCGAATCTGGCGCGCGGGATCCGGAATGCCAACGCGGGCGAGCATCTCGATAGCCTGCTCTCTCAGGGCTTTCCGGCTGGTTGATGCCCCATCTGACCGCTGTGCTCCTAGCGCGTCGACCATCTGTTCCTCGACACTAAAGACAGGGTTGAGGCTGGTCATCGCGTCCTGGAAGATCATCGACATCTCTTTGCCTCGCAGCCGTCTCAGCGCGTCTTCGTCAAGCTGGCAGAGGTCCTGGCCCCGGAGCAGAATGCGCCCCCCCGTGATCTCCCCGTTGGGCGGCAGCAGTCGCATCAGGGCGGAGGCGACCGTGCTCTTCCCGCAGCCGGACTCGCCGACAATTCCCAGAATCCGGCCCTGGGCGACCTCGAAGCTGGTGTCCCGGATGGCCGTCAAAATGCCCTCCCGGGTGTGGTATTTGATCTCCAGGTTTTCGACTTGAAGTATGGGGGTCATCATCGCTCCCTCCCTGTAAGCTGGGATCACCTGCTCAGCGCTGAATCTTCTGCATCGCTCGGAGCCTGTCCGTGGGGCTTCGCTACAGTAGCTCCCGGGGGAAGGTCCGTACCCACCTCTTGCTGACGTGAGGCAAGCCATCCATGGTGATCTCCAGGTTGATGGTTACGTGAAAACTGTCTTCCGTGCTCTCGATCTGACCGCGGGCGCAGGCGTCGATGGTGCGTTGCGGCCACTGGAGCACCACCTGGCTCAGACCGCGTACTGTAGCGCGGTCCGGGGTCCGCTCGAACACGGTGGCCGTCCCCTCGCTGCTTCTGCTGAACGCCAGTTCGCCGCTGACGTGCGTGCTGCTCGCCGTGCGCAGCAGGACCTCGGTGGTTCCCGCAATGTGGTCGCGGGTGACCCGCCAGGTCGGACGCTCTGAGTGACTGTCAACGATCGGCTCGAAGGGGTATGGAGGCCTGAGATCCGGCGAGGGCAGGGCCGGCTCGGCCGGGCCCACCACAGGCAGGAGAAGGCGTGAGGCACGCTGACCGCCGACGTACAACTGAGCTGTGTAGGGTTTGGGCGAAGGCCAGGTGTTGGGGAAGTCGGCGCCCGCGACGCTGAGGCGGACGCGGTGACCAGGCCTGAATCGCCAGCAGGTAGCGTCCAGAAAGAGCACAATCTCGTACA
The DNA here is from genome assembly GCA_050049955.1 of Anaerolineae bacterium. GTDB lineage: Bacteria > Chloroflexota > Anaerolineae > B4-G1 > B4-G1 > SKLM01. The sequence continues at coordinate 7,674 of JASFVG010000142.1, forward strand.
GGCGATCGGGCACCACAGGTGCCGGGCGCTCGTGGGAGGCTAGATGGGTAAGATTGAGTACGCCCTTGGTGACCAGTGCCGCCGTCCCGTCGGGCGCGACATCCACCAGGCGGGCCACCACCGTCGCGATATCCGTCGTGACGGCCAGGTGGAGGACAGCCTGCGGGTAGCCCAGGACCTCGAGGGGCTCGTCCAGTGGCTCCGAGGTCCAGCTCGACGAATAAGCCTCCTCTAGACGCTGGTCCACCGGGAGCAAGTAGGGCGAAGTGGCCGAGAACATGCCGAACGCCGTGCCCACGGAGGGTTGGTAGGTGTATTGGGCGACGCTGCTGCTCTGGGGTGGTTCTGGCTGGAGCACGTCGTCGGGCGATAGGTGGAGCACATGGTCCTTCGCGCGGTCGACCGGCCAGTCGAGCTCGTTTCGCCAGCAACCACTAGTCTCCGCCCTTTGTGCGCGGGGCGGGTCGAATTCCTGCACGTAGATGCTGATGGGTGGCTCACCCATGACGCCGTTATCGATGTCCTTGAGCCAGTAGTCGAAGAAACGGACCATCTCGTGCAGATGATCGACCCGCGGGCCGGGCACGCCGACGTCCGGATAGACGTGGAGCCAGGGTCCGATGAGGAGTTTCTTGGGACAGCGCAGGTGTTCAAAGGTCCGCAGGTTACAGTTGGTGTAGCCATCCCGCCAGCCTCCGATCAGAAAAGCGGCGCACTGGATGGCCTCATAGTCCTCGCAGAGCGAACCATGCTTCCAGTACCCGTCGTAGGTCTGATGGCATAGCCAATTCAGAAGCCAAGGTTCAGTCTCCTCCAGGCGCGTCTCCCACGCCGCGGCCCATTCCGGGCCGATCGACCGGGGGTAGGGGGGCAGCGCGTTGGAGACGACCATCGACAATCCGTAGGTTGCGACGTCAAACAGCATCTGCACGGCCCCGCCCTTGTAGTGGCAGTCGTCGGTGTAGCGGTTGTCGGTGAAGTACATCGGGCAGATGGCCTTCAGGGCGGGCGGGCGATGCATGGCGACCTGGAGCGAGTTGAAGCCTCCGTAGGAGATGCCGAACATTCCGACGCGGCCTGTGCTCCAGACCTGGCCGGACATCCAGTCGATGGCCTCGACGGCGTCAAGCTGTTCCTGCAGCACGTACTCGTCCTCCGCGACGCCCTGCGAGCTGCCGGTGCCGCGCACGTCTAGCCGGAGAGCCACGTACCCGCACTCCGCGAGATAGCGGTGCTGCCGCAGCGTGTGGGCCGATAGGTCGTCCTTGCGGTAGGGGTAGTAGTCGAATACCACCGGAAAAGGGCCGGCCGCCTCCGGCATCGCCATGTTGGCGGATAGGAGCGTGCCATCGGACATTGGGACCGAGATGTTCTTGACGATGTGGGTGGCGTACCGGGTTGAAGCTGCTCTGCTCATAGATCGGCCGCCTCGTTTTTGCGCAACGGCTTCAAATGCCCCTCGTGCCGGAGAGCCGCGGATCGAGCACGTCCCGCAGGGTCTCGCCGAACAGCGTGAATCCCAGTGTGGTGATGATCAGCGTCAGGCCCGCCCACGTGATGGGCCAGGGTGTCTGGCGGATGAAGTTGAATCCCTCGGCCAGGATCACGCCCCAGGACGGTGTGGGCGGGCGCACGCCGAGCCCCAGGAACGACAGACCGGCCTCAAAGGTGATGACCACAGGTAGATCCATGGCCGCCAGAATGAGCAATGGGGCCACGATATTGGGCAGGATGTGGAAGAACAGGATCCGGCCCTGAGTGGCTCCCAGGGAGCGCTCGACCTCGATGTATGGCTCCTGCTTCGTCGTCAGTACCTGCGCTCGGGCAATCCGGGCGTACCCCGGCGTCCAGGTCAGACCGATTACCAGGACGACGTTGATGAGTGATGGACCCAGAAGGGCCAGGATAGCCAGCGCCAGTATCACGGACGGAAACGCCTGGATAGAGTCAAAGATGACCAGGGCCACGTCGTCCACAATCCCACCCGCGTAGCCCGCAACGAGCCCCAAGGCCAGGCCCGCAACCAGGGCCACAGCGACGGAGGGCAAGGCAACGCTCAGGGCAATCCGGGATCCGTGTATCAACCGCGATAGGAGATCACGACCCAAATGGTCTGTCCCTAGCGGGTGAGCCCTTGAGGGCCCTTGTAGCATGCTGGGTATGTCTTGTTCGGCGAAACTGTAGGGCGCCAAGACGGGTGCGAAGACGACCATCAGCATGAACACGAACACAATGCAGAACCCTAGCACCCCAAGTGGGCGCCTGAGCACATCGCCGAGCACGGGTAGACGATTCAAGACTCGCTGTATTCGATTCGTGCGTCGAGCCTGGAATTCCATCTTTACCCTCGCCCCTTTCCCAGTTGGATGCGTGGATCCAGATAGGTGTAGAGCACATCCGTAAGCAAGTTGGCCACGACAAACAGGAATGCAACCACCAGCACCCCCGCCCGAACGATCGGGTAGTTCCGGGCCTGAATGGCGTTGTATATCAGCGTCCCCATCCCCGGCCGCGTGAAGATCAGCTCGACGAACACGGCCCCAGCCATGAGCTTGCCTATCCCCACGCCCAAGACCGCCACTGTAGGAATGATGGCGTTCTTGAGGGCATAGCGGTAGTAGATCTTCCTCTGGGGGATACCGGCAGCCATCTCCGCCCGGATGTAGGTCTGGTTGAGCACCTCCAGCAGGCTGGCCCGTACGAGTCGGGCCAGGTACCCTACCCAGGTGATGGCCAGAGCGGTGGCTGGCAGGATGAGGTGCTTGACGTAATCGGCGATGTTCCCCCTATCCCCCAATCCGATGGCTGGCATGACCTGCCACTGCACAGCGAACAGCAGTAGCAGGAACAG
>JASFVG010000143.1:0-10500 GCA_050049955.1 Anaerolineae bacterium
CCTGGTGGGTGTGGGAAGTCGAGTGGAGTCCGCCCAGGTGGTGGGGCGCACCAATCTGCCTGGTGGCTTCCGCATCGTCGCTGTTGCACGCCTGCTTGGGGTTTCGACCGCGGATGTGGAGCGATACCTGCAGGTCAGGCTTGGAGACACGGTGCACCAGGGAGACGTGATCGCCAAGACGAGTGGCCTCCTTGGTCGTTCGGTCAGGTCGCCTATCGATGGCACCGTCACCGCACGAGGGGGCGGCCGTGTGCTTGTCGAAGCTCAGCCTATCCCATTCGAGTTGCACGCCTACATCCCGGGCACGGTCTCTCGTGTGGTGGACAGCCTTAGCGTCGAGATCGAGACGGCAGGCGTCCTGATTCGGGGTACTTGGGGCTCTGGAGGAGAGAGCACAGGTGTCCTCAGGGTGGTGGGAAAGGGCGCCGGGGGGGAGCTCAGCGTTCGTGGTATCGATTCTTCGTGCCACGGGTCAGTGCTCATCGCCAGGGTGACGGTAGAACGTAGGGCCCTTCAAAGAGCTGAGGACGTTGAGGCGCGTGGTCTGGTTACTGGCGGCCTCTCTTCAGACTTGCTGTCGTTTGCTGAGCAGCTGTCCTTTCCAGTCATCGTCACTGAGGGTATCGGAGACTTCCCGATGGCCAGGGCGATTCTCGATCTGCTGAAGACTAACGAGGGGAAGGAAGCTTCGATCAGGGGTGAGGTGGCCTCGCCGTGGAGCAGCACGCGGTCGGAGATCATCATCCCCAGGCCAGAGAGAAGAGTACCAGCGGATCGGACGGCAGGCGAGGGCGGGATCCGGCTTGGAACGCAGGTACGGATTGTGCGGCCGCCGCGCTCAGGTACTGTGGGGACCGTCGTTGGCTTGCCGCGGTACGCCCGTCGCATTGAGACAGGTGCGCGGGCGCGCTGTGCCGATGTGGAGATCGGCGGGGGCACGCCCATCTCCGTCCCGTTGGTCAATCTGGATGTGGTAGCATAGATGTCGAAACTGATTTGGTAGACGAGTAGTCGGCAACCCAGGAGGTGACACATGGAAAGCTTCGAGGATATCCTACCCACTGAGGAGGAGGAGGAACAGGCCCCCGAGAGAGCCCGGTCAAACCGCACTTTCGTTATTCTCGTCGCGGTGCTGGGCGGTCTGCTTGTCCTGGCTATCGGCGCCTTTGTCGCCTGGGCGGCCTTCATTGCCCCAAATCTCCGCGCGGACATCGAGTCGCAGAATGAGGCCACCTTCGCCACAAACACGGCCGTGGCTGTCGCGCTCGCGGGGACGGAGACGGCGGCGGCGTACACGCCCACCCCGACGGACACACCTGTCCCAACTAACACGCCGTTTCCAACCAGCACGGCGAGTCCGCGGCCATCGACGGACACTCCGGAGCCACAGCCAGCAGCTACGGTTCTGGCTGAGACCCCAACCAGCGAGGTCGCGGAGGTAGGTGCTACCGAGGAATCAGGCGCAATGCCGGAAACAGGGGTAGGCGTGCTGGCGGGAGTTTTGCTGGGAGGAGGCCTCGCTGTGCTGCTGGTGCTGGTCCGCCGCATACGAAGAGCCGCCTAGGATCGGCGGCCGACGGATTGAGCGAGCGCAGAGGAATATCGCCGTGTGATGTGGGCGTCGATTCATCGGTGGTGGGTGTCACCTTGCCTGGGAAGGCAGCCTTGGAACCCGAGATTGCGTTGACGCTGTGGGAAGCGCTGACCAACCCCAATGTTGTCTATGTCCTGCTCATCATGGGGCTTGGGGCGGCAGCTTCGGCATTCTACGTGCCAGGCACCGGTCTCCTGGAAGCCGTGGCCTTGGTCTGCCTAGTTCTGGCCATCCTAGGCCTTACCAGGCAACCGGCCAACATAGCCGGCCTGGCCCTGATGGTGGCCGCCGGCGTACTGTTCATCGTTGACCTCAAGGTACATAGTGTCGGTCTCACAGTGGTTGCTGCCGTGGCCCTGGTGTTGGGGTCGGTGTTCCTCTTCCCGTCGCCCGGAGGACCCTGCGATGGAAGTGGGAGGGCTGCACGGCTTTCTCCGTGGCTGATTGCAGGCGCTGCCATCGGTTCGTTAGGCTTTTTTGCCGTGGCCCTATCCGCAGTAGCGCGAGCTCAGCGCATCAGGTCCAAGCTTTCCTACTCAGAGCTAGTTGGTCGGAGGGGTTGGGCAGTGACGCCCCTTGATCCGCGGGGGGCTGTTCAGGTCGAGAGCGAACTATGGACCGCCATCGCGGACGAGGATGCCGCGATCGGAGCGGGCGACGAGGTCGAGGTCATCGCGATTGATGGTTTGACGCTGATGGTCGAGCGCGCTTCGCGATCAGAACCATAGGGGGCACGGAATGGTTGGCACGCTGTTGACAGTGGTCATTGTCTTCTTCCTTGTCGCTATCGCCCTGCTGGTCGTCGCGGCGACAGCGGTGCGCGTAGTCCGTGAGTACGAACGCGTGGTGGTCTTTCGCTTCGGTCGTTCCCTCGGCATCAAGGGGCCTGGCCTGGTTCTGTTGATTCCTTTTGTGGACCAGGCGGTTAAGGTGGACCTACGGGAGCAGTTCCTCGAGGTCCCGCACCAGGTCTGTATCACCGTGGACAACGCCACGGTTGGTGTCGACTTCCTCATCTACTGGAAGGTCATCGAGCCTGAATCGAGCGTCCTGAAGGTGGGCAACTTCGAGCGGGCCTCGATTGGCATTGCCACGACCACCCTCAGGGCTGTCATCGGCGACATCGAGCTGGATGCGGTGCTGTCTCAGCGGGAGCACATCAATCAGGTCCTGCGCGTCAAGTTGGATGAGGTGACGGAGCGCTGGGGGGTCAAGGTGACCGCGGTCGAGATTCGTGAGATCGAGCCACCGCAGGAGATTCGCGTGGCCATGAACCGCCAGATGGCTGCTGAGCGAAACCGGCGCGCCACGGTGTTGGAGGCCGAGGGTCAGCGAGAGGCGTCCATCGCGGTCGCTGAGGGCGATAAGCAAGCCGCTATCCTCAAGGCTGAGGGGCAGAAGCGGTCTGCCATCTTGGCTGCTGAAGGGCAGCGCGAGGCACAGAGGTTGCAGGCTGAGGGTTTTGCCATCGCGCTCAACGAGATCTGGGAGCGGGCTCGGGATGTCGATCCAAACACCATGACGCTCCAGTACTTCGATACCCTGAGGCGGCTCGGGGAGAGCGCTTCTACCAAGTTCATCTTTCCTCTCGAGTTCACAGCCATGCTGGAGTCTTTCGTCGAGTCGCAGACGGGCGAGTGATGCGGATTGGGCGGGGAAGACTGTCACAACGAGAGGCACGGCCACACATCCACTTTCGATGGTTGGCTGGCCCAGTATACTCTGTATGAGGAACTCACGCCTTGCTTGCCGATGGGGTTGGATCTGAATGCCTGCTAGTCAGTTTCCTTCCAGTCCTCTGAGCCCCGCGCTCTCTTGGCGCGGACAGCACAGCGATGAGCTGCTCCGCGCTGTCGCCACTTCGACCGATTTCGGGGGTGGCGACAGGCAAGTGCGAGGGGACGCGCTCCCCGGCAAGGAGGAGAGGGTTGAGGTGGTCAAAGACGCGGACTACCTTGGAACCCGGCCAGGGGTCGTGGACTTCCCGCTCGGCCCTGGCGGCGTTGGGCGGACCACGGCCTAGAGGAGCGGCGATGCTCAACCTATCCGACTTTGAGCCGTGGTGGCGCTTTGGCGTTGCGCTGGCGATCGGGGCACTGCTTGGGCTGGAACGCGAGTTTGTGCAGCAGCAGGAAGGTGCCCCCGACTTCGCTGGAATCCGCACGTTCTCGCTGATTGCCCTGCTGGGGGCGGTTGTGGCGTTTCTGACCCCTGACCTCGGGCTGCTCCCCTTGGCCCTGTCGCTGGGCGGGCTCATACTGCTAACCACGGTGAGCTATCGGAGCGCTCTGCAGCGCAGCCAGCGGGAGAAGGGTATCACCACCGAGGTAGCTGCCTTCCTAACGTTCCTCTTCGGCGCTCTCGTGGTCGATGATAAGGAGACCGTCGCCATCGCCCTGGGAGTGGTCACCGCCCTGCTGCTGGCGTCCAAGGGCAGGCTACACGGCCTGGTACGCCGCATGACGTCCGAGGATATCCGCCTCACGCTTCAGTTTGCTCTGGTGGCGGCCGTGATCCTGCCGCTGCTTCCCGATCGGACTATCGACCCGTGGGGGTTGCTGAATCCTGCGCAGATCTGGCTCATGGTCGTCTTCGTATCTGGGATCGGATTCTCGGGCTATGTACTGATGAAGGCGCTGGGGCCTACCCGCGGGATCAACCTGATGGGTGTGCTTGGGGGCGTGGCGAGCAGCACGGCCACGACGGTTAGCTTCTCTGCCGCCAGTCGAAGGGATCCGAGCCTGTCCAGGCTCTACGCTCGCGCTGTCGTCCTGGCCTCTACCGTTATGATGCCGCGGGTCCTACTGCTGGTCGTGGTGGCCTCTCCCGCGCTGCTGCCCATCGTCAGCCCTCCTTTTGCCGCGATGCTCGTCACCGGCCTGATCATCGTGGTTCTGCTTCAACGGAGGTCAAGCGTGATGGAGGGAGGGTTGGAGAGCCCTCTTGACGTCGCGCATCCCCTACGCCTGTCCACGGCGGTCAAGTTCGGACTCGTCTTCGCGGTGGTTCTCGTCGTCGTTGAGTTGGCCCAGGGATACCTTGGCTCTACGGGCGTCTATCTCACCAGCGCCCTCGCCGGCACGACGGACGTTGATGCGATCACCTTGAGCGTGTCGCGGTTGGCCAGTGGGGGGCAGCTGAGTCCCAGGGTTGCCGGTATCTCCATGGCCGTCGCCGCACTGGTGAACACAATATCGAAGGGCGCCATCGCCTACTTCACGGGCTCGCGCGAACTGCGGCGAGTCGTCCTGCGCGCATTCGGCGCGGTGCTGGTGGTGGGCATAGCGAGTAGCTTGATCGCCTTCTGGCTGGTCTGAGTCGGCTGCTGGCGGCGCCCTTTCGCACATGGGCGGCTGTCCCTGCAGTCTGTGGTCTCCTTGTCGATCCATCGATTCTGCCGTGCCGAGTGAGTGGATCCATCGCTAAGCGCAAGACTGTCGTTGTCATCATCGCGCTAACCGTAGGCTTGCTTCACTTTGTGACCGGCCCGGGTTACAGTGGGCCTTTCCCCGTGTTTGTCAACGGTTACCTGATCGATATCCTGCTGCCATTTGCCATGTTCCTGGTGCTGGGTCTGGTCGACCATCCGGTCTTGAGGAGCCGCGTTAGTCGGGGCTGCGCCGTGTTCGGAGTAGGGGCTGTAGCCGAGACGCTGCAGTATGCAGGAGTACCGCTCTTCGGTCAGACGTTCGACCTGCTCGACTATGTCATGTTCGGAGTGGGGATAGGTATGGCTGTCATCTTTGAGGCCGCTGTACTAGCCAGAATGCGGTCAACGGGCACCCCGCGGTGCGCAAGGAGCAGGGATTAGGGACCCACCTCGGTAGCCGAGCAGGAGATTGTGGGTGGGTGGCGATCGGCTGCGGTGCCCTTCCGGCCGACTCGAGGGTAGGCTCGAGCCTCCTGGCGGCCGAAGGGGTGGGTTGAGATAGCGGAAACGGAGGTGTGCGATGCTTGAAGACGCCCTCAGGGCCGTGATACCGCAAGAGTTGAGTGCCTTTCCTAGATTGACTGAGGAAGGTGATCACTACTTCTTCGATCGCTGGGATCGGGATGGCGACACAGGATTGCCTCTGCTCCGATACACATACTGGAGCCCGGACGGGACGCGCGAGTATCGAAAGAGGATCATCATTCCAGAGGTTGAGCGCCTACTCGAGAGCGCGATATGTGCCGGCGAGATGGGGCGAGAGGACTTCAAGACTCACTGCCCTCGGACGGATTCCAATGGTCCCTGTGCGTTCGCGGTGATCGTCGCTGCGTTCGAGCACCTCGGCATTGTCCGCCGGACGGCCTGGGGGGTGTACAGCATCGTAAACCGGGAGAAGGCCCGGACGATTCTGGAGGCCTGAGCCGAACGAGCACCTCCGGGGGGGGCGTATCCCGCATGGTTGGGCTGGCTTGGCGCCAAATCCTCTGACGACGAGGTCTGGTTGCCTGGTACGCGCGGCACTCGCAATGTAGTCAATCATGGAGAGATGAAACGTGAAACACCTAGTGCTTGTAGCCGGTAACATCAGTGCCGGCAAGACGTCCCTGACTGAACGGGTTGGAACGCGACTCGCTTGGCGCACTGCCTTCGAGTCAGTCGGCGACAATCCCTATCTGGCCGAGTTCTACGGCGATATGAAGCAGTGGGCATTCCATCTACAGGTCTTCTTCCTGGGCCATCGGGCACGCCAGCACCTAGAGCTCGCTAGCTGCCCTCAATCAGCAATCGCCGATCGCAGCATCTACGAGGATGCGTTCATCTTTGCGCGGGCGCTTCATCACCTCGGGAACCTCGATGAGCGAGACTACAAATCGTATCGCTCGGTGTTCGAGCTGGTGGCGGGCGGGCTGCCCAAGCCCGATCTGCTTCTTTACCTGCAGGCGCCCGTAGAGGTGCTGATGGAGCGCATTCGGCGCCGCGGCCGCGAAATGGAGAGGGGCATCACCGCTGACTACCTACTCCTGTTGGATCGATTCTACGAGGAGTGGCTTGCGGTCTATGATCTGAGTCCGGTTCTGACGATTCGGACTGATGATCTGGACTTCGTCCATCGACCAGAAGACCTAGATGTCGTGGTTGAGCGCATCCGGGCGCGGCTGGCCGGACGAGAGGAGATCGTGTTCAGGGCGGCCGGTTGATAAAGCTGGCGGCTTGGGCCGCACGTTCTTGGCTAGAGCTGGCCCGCCCCCAAGCGTTGACGATGGTCACTTCTTGGAGAACCACGCATCAGAACGGGCCGCGAGCCCGCGTAGACTAGACCAGGTGGAGCGAAAGGCCTGGGCGGGCCTACCGCCAGGGCAGGGGTTCGTCCTAGCCCTAGTAGCCGTGCCGTGACGAGGGACGAATTCCCCAGTGGTGCCCACGTTGCGGAGATATCCGGTCAGCCGGTTGGATAGCTGCCATAGCACAGCGCAGTAAAGGCGTATGCCACAGCGACCAAAGCTCGAGAGTGCCAGACAGACTGCGGGACAGCTCGACGCCGAGATCGAGGCCCTATCAGTCAAGAACACCGCCAACGTACGGGCGATCCGACGGCGCTATTCCCGCGAGTTGCGAGCCGCCCCGGCGACCTTCGTCCTCGACTTGGCCAGGGAGCTGATGGAAGGCTACGGGCATCGTTGGGTGGCTTATGAGCTCCTCCGAGACCATAAGGGCGCGTTCGGCAGCATCGGGGAGCGCGAGCTCGAGGTATTCGGTCGGGGCATCGACAGCTGGTCATCTGTCGACGCCTTTGCGCGCACGCTGGCCGGCCCCGCCTGGCTCCGTGGTCAGGTCAGCGACGTACTGATCCGGCGGTGGGCTCGGTCAGACGACCGTTGGTGGCGCCGGGCGGCTTTGGTGAGTACTGTGGCGCTCAATGTTCGCTCGCGCGGGGGGATGGGCGATGTACCTCGCACGCTGAGAGTCTGTCGCATACTCGCTGATGATCAAGATGACATGGTTGTCAAGGCTATGTCGTGGGCTCTCCGCGAGCTTGTAGTCCACGATCATGCTGCAGTTCGCGAATTCCTCGGGGCGCATGACAGTGTCCTGGCGGCACGTGTCAAGCGGGAGGTCATGAACAAGCTGACTACCGGTCTCAAGAACCCTGGGCGCCGTGCCAAATCAACGTAGTAGGGGTTTGCCGTTGGGCTTGTGGGGCTGTAGAATGCGTTGCTGGTAGATACCCGCCTACGAACTGCGGTCTGGGCAAGCGACGCCCATTGACCGCCTCGCCAGTGGGGGGACCAACTCGACACGCCAATAGGAGGCTGCAATGACCATCTACAACACCGCTGAGGATCTCTTGAGGGGACTGGACGGCGTTCTGAACGTGATGGATGGCACCGTCACGATAGCGGACGAAGAGAAGCTTAGGGGGACAGCAATCGACACACTTGTCTACAACTCCGTCTTCGGCACCGATGACGTGAAAGCGACGGCAAGTTGGCTGATCTGGGAATCGGCCCAGGAATTGGGCGTACGCCCGTCAAGCACCAACGCTCTCTACCGGGCGCGGGGCCGGGGTGAGACCCCGGGAAAATGGTCTGTCCCGGCGATGAACCTGCGGACTATGGCCTACGACATGGCGCGCGCCGTCTACCGCGCTGCAGCGCCCCGCAATGTCGGGGCCATGATCTTCGAACTGGCTCGATCCGAGATGGGCTACGCCAATCAGCCCCCGACCGAGTATACGAGCGCCGTGTTGGCTGCTGGGATCCGAGAGGGCTACCGCGGCCCGGTGTTCATTCAAGGGGATCACTTCCAGGTCAACCCTGGAAGGTTCACTGACAGCGTCGCCTCAGAGCTGGCTGCACTCGAAGCCCTCCTCGGGGACAGCATCAAGGCGGGCTTCTACAACATTGACATCGATACTTCGACCCTTGTCGACCTTAGCCAGTATACCATCGTTGAGCAGCAGCGTACCAACTGCGAGCTGAGTGCCCGCTTCACCAGGGTGATACGGTCGCTCGAGCCAAAGGGGGTGACCGTGTCGGTTGGTGGGGAGATCGGTGAGGTCGGCGGCAAGAACAGCACGCCGGAAGAGCTGCGTGCCTATATGGAGGGCTACATCAGTGAACTACCTGGGGGTGTGGAAGGGCTGAGCAAGATCAGCATCCAGACTGGGACGTCTCACGGCGGGGTGGTGCTGCCTGATGGCTCGCTTGCCCAGGTGAAGATCGATTTCGACACGCTGCGACGTCTGTCTTGCATCGCCCGCGATGAGTACGGCATGGGCGGTGCAGTTCAGCACGGTGCCAGCACCTTGCCCGAGGAGGCCTTCCACGAGTTCCCGGAGGCGGACTGCCTGGAGATCCACCTGGCGACCGGATTTCAGAACATCATTCTCGAGCATCCGTTGTTTCCGGCTGACCTACGCGAGCGGATGTACGATTACCTGCGGGAGGAACACGGTCACCGCTGGAAGGCCGACCGCACAGAGGATCAATTCATCTACAGCAACCGCAAGCGTGCCCTTGGCACGTTCAAGAAGGAGCTGTGGGACATCGCGCCTGATGCTCGAAAGGCCATCCGGGAATCACTGGAGGCCAAGTTCGCTTTCCTTTTCGAACAACTGAACGCGGTGGACACGGTTGCGCTCGTTGCGGAGCATATCGATGCGCCGGCCATCCGCAAGAGCCCGGCCGATTTCGCAGTGAAGGGAGAGCTAGCCGCAGATGCGGAGCTGGCGGACTAGTGCCGATTAGCCGTGACGGGGCATCGGAAGAGGGCCGACGCAACTGGGTCGGCCCTTTCGCGTGTGCAGCTTGGATTGAGAGCGTCAATGAGGCCAACGCTCTGTCAGGTGGCGGCCCCACGAGTAGTTCTGCAGCTTCACGGGCAGGCTCCGAGAGTGCCGGTTCGAACCACTGATCTGCAGCGGTGAGGGTGGCTGAAGACGATCGAGAGGTGTGAGCTGCTTCGCGCTTCGGCCTCTAGCCCAGCTTCAGCTCAATGCAGGTGATGTCATAAAAGTAGGTGAGCGATTCGGACATCCCCGAGGCGATGCGGCGGTCGAGCTTTGCCTGAACGGGGATGATGCGTTGCTTTCCCCCGCTCGTGGGGCAGACGATGACTAGCTCGCCGTCCTGTAGGGCCCACCAGCCCTCATGGCGCCTGCGGAACATCTCTCCCATCAGGCTGGCCCACAGTAGACGCGCTCCGACCGGTGGCTCACGCCAACGTTGTAGGGTGTGATGGATCCACTCGTCCAGGAGTTGCACGGCCTCAGCGTTGTAGCCAGTATCGTGGCCCGCAAACTGGCTGAGACCTCGCCTCGCTCGCTCGGCCAGGGCAACCAGATCGCGAGCCTGCTCGGGCGACAGGAACCTTATCGGCCGCTCGCTGCCCAAGTCCCTGTAGCGTGTCCTTCCTACAAGCGTGGTGGTTGGACCGATGTGCCGTCGCCGGTCGGGCCGCTAGGTGATCTTTGGCCCAGCGGTCCAGTCGTATCCGATCTCGGGGTTGTCGTGAGGGATGCGGCCCTCATCAGTGCCATCGTACTCGTGAGATACGATGTAGAACACGTGAGCTGGCCCTTTCAGCACCCGGTAGCCATGCGCAACGCCCGGTGGGATCTTCAGCACCAGCGGTGGCTGACCGTCGCCCATCAATAGCTCCTGTAGCTCCCCGTGCGTCGGTGAGTCGGTGCGCGTGTCGTACAGCGCAGCCTTGACTGTGCCGATGGCGACGTACCACCAGTCGGTCTGCTTCCGATGGACGTGCCAGGCCTTGGCAACGCCGTGGTAGGATACCGTATGGCTCCACTGACCGAAGCCCTCGCGGAAAACGGGATCGCTGCGGCGAATGATCTCGCGGAACGAGCCACGCTCATCCCCGTGGGTTACCAACTCCTTTGTCTCAACGCCAGCGATCATTCCCAGACTCCTCGCATTCAGCCAAGCTTCGGCCCTGGATCCCGGTATGGCAGGTG
>JASFVG010000144.1:0-10484 GCA_050049955.1 Anaerolineae bacterium
GGGGAGAGGAATTCGTCCTCGTCCAGCATGACCTTCAACACGGCGCGCAGGCGTTGCGGCGTCAAGATGGCTGCCAGGTACCTCCTGCCAAGGCCGGGAACGTCGAGACGAGCGATGTTGCCGGAGGGCTCCGGGCGATTGTCAAGGAACCAGTGCATCCGACGTTCAAAGTCTGGAAGGGCGTCAAGGAGATCCGCCTCTATCGTCTCCACGGCGAGCAAGGGCAACAGGCCGACCAGAGAGCGGACCTTGAGTGGCTGGATGCTGTCGTCCGGCATATGAAGCACGTCGTAGAAGAACTGGTCCTGGGGATCCCAGAGGGAGATCCCCTGACCGCCGCAATCCGTCATCGCCGAGGCAATGCGCAGGAAATGCTCGAAGAACTTGGTGGCCACATCCTGGTAGACAGGATCGCGCCTGGCCAGTTCCAGCGCAATCTTCATCATCTCCAGGCTGTAGAAGGCCATCCAGGCAGTTCCGTCGGCCTGATCAATGTGGCCACCGGTAGGCAGCTCTTGGCTGCGGTCAAACAGGCTGATGTTGTCCAGGCCCAAGAAACCACCCTGAAAGACATTCCGCCCCTCCGGGTCTTTCCGGTTGACCCACCACGTGAAGTTGATCAAGAGCTTGTGGAAGACGCCCTCCAGAAAGGCATAATCAGGAACACCGCTCCGTTTGGCGCAGATCTTGAAGACGCGCCAGGCGGCCCAGGCGTGGACTGGGGGGTTCACGTCGCCGAAGGACCACTCGTAAGCCGGCAGCTGACCGTTGGGGTGCATAAACCACTCGCGCGTCATCAGAACCAGCTGACGCTTGGCAAAGGCGGTATCGACGAGAGACAGCGGTATGCAGTGGAACGCAAGGTCCCACGCCGCATACCACGGGTACTCCCACTTGTCAGGCATGGAGATAACGTCGAAGTTGTTCAGGTGAGTCCAGTCGTGATTCCGCCCCTCACAGCGAGCGGCGGGGGGCTCGGGCATGCCGGGGTCGCCTTCCAGCCATTGGGGGATGTCGAGGTAGTAGAGCTGTTTGGTCCACAGCAGTCCGGCGAACGCCTGGCGTTGAACGAGTCGCTCGTCGTCGCTGAGATCGGGATTCTGTTCGGCAGCATAGAAGGCATCCGTCTCTGCCAGGCGCGCCGCGAACACTTCGTCGAAATCGCGGAATGGCGCTCGATGAGCCACATTGGAGAGACGCAACCGTACTAAGCGAGCCATGCCAGGCCCAACCATTCCCTGAAAGACGGCGGCGGCCTTGGTACCTTCTCTGGCGGGGTTCGCAGCGTCGAGCAGCCCCTCGACTACTGCGCGATGGAAAGCGTCCTTCACATAGGGACTGTTGTTGGGGGTACCAGAGAGCCGTTCGTGGTTGGTTTCGTTCTCCGTGAATAGAAGATCGGACGCGTCCTCCGCGTAGAGGGTATAGGTCCCCAACGCCGGATGACGGGCCTCGATGACAAGCACCCCTTCGCCACTTCCACCAACCTGCCGCATGAAGGGTCTTCCAGGCACTTCGCCCATGGGCCCGGCATCGTAACCCCAGCTCCACGTATTGCGGAACCAGAGGGTCGGCAGGATGTGGCAGGGCGCCGCGTCCGGCCCGCGGTTGCATAAACGGACTCGGATAAGGATATCGTCCTGGTCAGCCTTGGCGTACTCCACGAAGACATCGAAGTAGCGATCGTGGTCGAAGACACCGGTGTCAAGCAGATCGTACTCAGGATCAAGCCGACCTCGTCGCTCGTTCTCGGCCACCAGCTCGTCGTACGGGAACGGCGCCTGCGGGTACTTGTAGAGCATCTTCATGTAGCTGTGAGTCGGCGCGCTATCGAGATAGAAGTAGACCTCCTTGACATCCTCGCCGTGGTTCCCCTGGGGTCCCGTAAGACCGAACAGCCGCTCCTTGAGAATCGGATCCTGCCCGTTCCACAGCGCCAGGGCGAAACAAAGGTGCTGGTGCCGGTCGCAAATCCCGGCCAAACCGTCCTCATTCCAACGGTAGGCACGACTGCGGGCATGATCGTGGGGAAAGTAGGTCCAGGCGCTGCCGTCGGGACTGTAGTCCTCGCGCACGGTGCCCCACGAGCGTTCGCTGAGGTAGGGCCCCCAGTGCTTCCAGTTGGCCTTTCGTTCTCTGTAGAGAGCCAGGCGCTGGTGTTCGGCCGTGGCACGCATCCCCAGTCCCCTTCTCACACGGGTACTGCCACTAAAGCCAGATGACGGCGCCGCGAGACTGTCCCTGTGGCGCGGCCGTCCGGCGTCTTGGACGATGTGTCACGACAGATCGAAATCCTCCCTGACAAGCGTGATCGGCTGAACAGCAAATGCATCATCAACGCGTTGACGGTCGAAGTTGCTCATCTCCAGGCCGGCCACCTCTTCGCGGGAGAAGTACTCCACCTCCGTCGTCTCGTGGCTGGCGCGCAGCTCTCCCCCAACCGGATGGGCAGCGAAATGGAGGACTACCAGCTGCAGGCGGTTCCCGTCCGGATACTCAAGTAGAACGTGCGGACTGGTGTACACGGCGATCAGTCGGACTGGGCGTACGTGAATGCCCGTCTCCTCCAGCACCTCCCGCGAGCAGGCTTCCTTGAACGTCTCACCGGGCTCCATGTATCCACCAGGCACGGCCCAGCGACCATCGTCAGCACGCCGCACGAGCAGCACCTTATCCATGGCCGCATCGCGCACCGCCGCTGAGCAACCGACTGCGAGGCACCCACTCTCGCAGACTCGAGTGTCGCGGATTACCCTGACCATGCTTGGAAGCTTCTGTGACAGCAACCGGCACGCCCGCCGCTCGTCATCACTTGGCACCGCCTTCGGCATCCGACGGCACAGACGCGCGCTGATTCTTTGCCCGGGTGATCCGGGCCCTCGTCTTGGCGATGCCCTTGGTGGGCGGAATGCCCTTGGGACAGATCTCCACGCAGTTCCATACGAAGTCGCATGCCGCAACGCCGTGCTCCCCGCCTACTGTGTCCAGGCGCTGCTCATCGGCGCCATCGCGCACATCAGCCAGGAACCGGTAGTGCTGGGCGAGCGCGGCCGGGCCGAGGTACTCAGGATCATGCTCCTCCACAGGGCAGACGCTGTAGCAACAGGCGCAGAGGACGCAATTGGTGTAGGGCTCGGCCTCGGCCCAGCTCCCGGGCGTCACAAGCTGCTCGCGCTGGGGAGTGGGACCCGCGGGCTGCAGCCAGGGCTCCACGGCCGTCAGCTTCCTGAAGAAGGGCTCCATGTCGACCACCAGATCCTTGATCACCCTCAGATTGCGCAACGGTTCCAGCGTGACGGCGTCGGCGGCGGGCACCGTGGTCTTCTCGCGCGCCGTGCCACGATAGAGCGTGCGCGCCTCGCTCGCGAGACCCTCGCCAGCGAGACCGTAGACCTGCGTACGGCAGGCCAGCGCCTCGCGACCGTTGACCAACATAGCACACGAGCCGCAGACTGCCCCTCGACAGGCGTAGCGAAAGGCCAAGCTACCATCCTGCTCGTTCTGAATGCGCACGAGCGCCTCGAGCACGGTTGCGCCCTCGGGCACGTCCAGCGTATAGCTCTGGTAGTGGGGCGCGTCGTCCTCGGCAGGGTCGAATCGCTGAATTCTGAAGATGAACGGCCTGGAGCGCACTGCACGCCTCCTGGAGTTCTTGGCTGATGGCTCGGCACCCGTCGAACGCCGATAGCCACGCCTAGCCGGCCAGCTAGTCGAGCAGACTGCTCAACTCGACGCCAGCGTCGGGAAGTGCGGCCGCTACGTCCTCGTAGGCAAGTCGTGCCTTGACCAACTGCGGGATCGTCTTGCGGTCGTCGCCCAGCCGTCCTACCGTGAGCACGCCAACCAGCGTGCCCAGGTCGAAGTAGAAGAGCTGATAGCTCGCGACGCCCAGCTCACCGCGCAGCACGGTTCGATCCCAAGACATCAGGTTGCCCCACACTTCGAAACTGATGTCGAACATGTCGGAGAAGAAGTAGGGCACGGCCGTGTAGGGTTTCTGCTCCCCAGCCATATTGCGCCCAGCGCGAAGTCCCTGCCTTCGAGCTACGTCCCAGTGCTCGACGCGCAGGCTCCTTTCGAAAATCGGATCAGGCCAGGCAGCGATGTCGCCAGCAGCGTAGATGTCGGGATCGCTGGTGCACAGGTACTCGTCCACGACGACCTCGCCGCGCTCGGTGAGCTCGAGACCGGCGCTCTGGACCAGTTCTGTGTTGAGCCGGATGCCCACACCCATCACGACCAAGTCAACAGCCAGCGCCTCCCCGTCGCTGAGCAGAGCACGTTCGACGGCGGTATCGCCCTCCAAGCGCTCTGGGGTGACACCATTGAGGATGGCTACACCCTCCCCCCGAAAAGTGGACCGTAGCAGGTCGCTGAAGGCCTGCGGGACGACTCGCTCGAGCAATCGTGAATCGGGGAACACCATCGTCACGTCGAGTCCTAGCTGTGTCAGCGAGGCTGCCACCTCTGACCCGATGAAACCTCCCCCCAGGACCAGGGCACGCTCGGCATCCTGCGCGGCTTCACGGATGCCATCGCTGTCCTCTATGGTGCGCAACGTGAAGACATTTGGCAGGTCAGCGCCGGGAATCGGAAGGCGCCTGGCGTGCCCTCCCGTCGCGAGTAGAAGCTTCCGGTAGCCCGGCTCCTGACCGTCGTCCAGAACGACCGTGTGCGCGGCGGCATCCACTCCAGTCGCACTCCGGCTCTTAATCAGGACGATACCGTTCTCCTCGTACCAGGCTTCGTCCTGAAGATAGGCGGCGTCGAGCCCCTCCTTGCCCATCAGGTAGCCCTTGGAAAGGGGCGGACGTTCGTAGGGCACGTGTGGCTCGGCCGTCACAAGCGCGACAGTCCCTTGAGGATCGACCTTGCGGATACCCTGGGCGGCACGCTGTCCGGCGAGGCCGCCGCCGACGATGAGGTAGTTGTACTCGGACATCTGATTCCTCCTACTACTTGCGCGAATGCGTCTCTATGACGGCCCCTCCGGGTTCGGCGCCGCCCGCAATGTTGCCCTAGATCCTACGCCTCCGGCGCCGAATCAGTACTTCCGCGGCTGCGGTGGGTAGTTGGTGATGACCACGTCCTTGTACGTCAGAGATGGCGGACCGCCGGCGTCATAGCTCGCCAGGCTGTGGCGCAACCAGCGCTCGTCATCGCGGCCTGAATGATCGGTCCGCCAGTGCGATCCCCGGCACTCCGTGCGCCGCAGTGCGGCCATAGCTGTCACCTCGGCCAGCTCGAGCATCCCGCCGAGTTCGAGGGTGTCCACCAAGTCGTAGTTGAAGGCATCACCGGGGTTGTCGAGCACGACCCGGCGGTAGCGTTCTTTGAGCTCTGCGAGCTTCTTGACGGCCTCCCTAAGGCCGGCCTCCTCTCTGAACACGCCCACGTGCTCTGACATTGCGCGCCGCATCTCCCGTCGAATCACCGCCTGGCGCTCGCCCGAGCTCCGACGCCTCAATGCCTGGATGCCTGCGCGCTCGTGGCGCAGCGCGTCGTCGACGGCAGAAGGGTCCCGTGACGCAACCCCGTTACCGGCAACATCCGCCGCGCGCTCGCCCGCGCGTTTGCCAAAGACGATCGTCTCCAGAAGCGAGTTGCCGCCAAGCCGATTGGCGCCGTGGACGCTGATGCAGGAGCATTCGCCTACAGCAAAGAGGCCGGCCACGCTGGTTTGCCCGTCCTCGTCACAGGATAGACCGCCCATCGAGTAGTGCTGGCCGGGTTGGACAGGAATGGCAGTCTCGACTGGGTCGATCCCGGCGAAGTCGATGGCGATCTGACGTATTCCGGGCAACCGCTGCTTGACGATCGCCTCGCCCAGGTGCCGCACGTCGAGCTGTACGTATCCACCGTCGAACCCACGCCCCTCATCGACCTCGGTCTGGATGGCGCGGGCCACGATATCTCGAGGCGCTAGCTCCATCGTGTCGGGTGCATACCGCTCCATGAAGCGCTCGCCGCGGATGTTGAGCAGGTAGCCACCTTCGCCCCGCACCCCTTCCGTGATAAGGATGTTGGTACCGTAGAGGGTGGTGGGGTGGAACTGAACAAAGGCCATGTCCTCCAGGGGAACCCCAGCCCGGTAGGCCGCCGCCGTGGCACTGCCGGTGTTGATGTAGGCGTTGGTCGACTTGGCATAGATGCGCCCATGGCCACCACCGGCGACGATGCCAGCCTCAGCCCTGAAGGCCTTCAGCTCACCTGTGGGAATGTGGAGCGCCACGGCTCCAACTACACGTCGGTCGGTCACGGCCAGGCGCGTCAGCAGCCACTCGTTGTAGAACGGTATCCGTCGCTTGAGGCACTGCTGGTAGAGAGTGTGCAGCATCTGGTGTCCGGTCCGGTCGGCGGCATAGCAGGTGCGGGGGAAACCGGCGCCACCGAAGGGCCGCTGGGCGATGCGCCCGTCGGGGAAACGGCTGAAATAGGTGCCCCAATGCTCCATTTCGAGGACCCGCTGCGGCGCCTCGCGGGCCAGTATCTCCGCAGCCGGTTGGTCGGCCAGATAGTCGGCACCCTTGATGGTGTCAAAGGCGTGGCGTTGCCATGTGTCGTCGTGGCCCTCAGGATGATTGCCCAGCGCGGCGTTGACACCACCCTGAGCCGCGCCGGAGTGAGAGCGGATCGGATAGACCTTGGAGAGGACCGCAACGTCGCTGCCCACATCGTGCGCGGCGACAGCAGCCCTTAGCCCAGCCAAACCACCGCCTACGATCAGGACGCTATGCTGGAACAGGGTGGACAATTGTTAGCCCTCCTGAACGCGTGCGACACGCGGGTCGTGTCATCAACGGCACTCTGCCTGAGGCAGTGAGCACGGCGAGCGCTGCGCCGGGCTCGCACGGTCCCATTGTGCCCTCCGCCAGGCAGGCCACTCGGAACCCGATCCCCTCGTTCAGACCACGTGAGCTCGTGAGCCGCAACGGAATCCGGGCAGAACTTCACAGTCGTGGCCTGTGGCGGGAGCCGGGCAGCAAACCCGACCTACATCTCTGGTCGCTCGACAAGGAAGTCCGGACCTGAGGACTTCGTCAGGTCAACCACCACTTCACGACCGCCAAAGCCGTCGACGAGATCGTGGGCTCGCACCCGGACTTGCGTCACACCTTGCGGTATCTCGATCGCGCCCTGACTGCGGGTGAAGGGCTGCTCGTCGACGTGGGGATGGAGCAGCAGACGCGTGAAGGGAGCGTCGGGGTCGGGCTTCAGGGCCGCGCCATTGGGCGTCACCACATCCCACCCGTCGGCATAGTCCTCCCAACCAGTGTCAGGGTGCTCGAGCGTGACGTGGAACGTCCAGGAGCCGTCTTCCTCCTGCGCCGCCCGCACGCTCAGGACGTCCGCGTTTCCCGCGCCTCCATTTCGAGCCGAGCTCGTCGGGATCATCGGGCGCTCCATTGGACCACGTTCCTCACAGGCGGTGAGCAGCACCGTCAACAGGACGACGAACGGTAGGGATCGAAGCACTGGCCCAACCGGAAGACTGACACTCAGCGGCGACGCCATTGCCAATGCCCGCCTAGCGAACCAGGCCTACTTCAAAGGTCCAGTAGTATATCAGGTAGACGCCTGCCCCAACCAGGAACAGCGCACTGAGTCGGTGAACGTAGGGCATCAATCGCCTCAGCCAACGCTCCACGACCTCGCGGAACAGAGCAGTGCCGACTGTGATGGCAGCGAGAATGGCGCCCATGCCGAGGGCATAGCCGAGGAACTGGGCCAGAGAGACGAACAGCTCGGCGCTGCCCAGGGCGCTGCCGATGACCACCAAGAAGATGGGGAGCGTGCAGCTCAGGGAGCTGATGGCGTAGGCGATGCCGAAGAGGAACATATTCCAAAGGCTGCGCTCGGGTCGCACGGAGACCCGACTGGCCGCCAGGATGCCGAGACTCCGGTGAGAGAGCAGGAGCCACACGCCCAGTCCCAGCATGGCCAGGCCGATGACTAGACCGGCAACGGGGAAGACACTCGTTAGCCAGCGACCGCCTGCACTCACCACGAATCCGACTAGCCCGAAGATGGCTGTGAAGCCGGCGGTTGTGGCGATGGCAATGCGCAGCGCCTTGAGGAGCCGCTCCAGCACCGAGGCTTGGTCTTCCTCCGTTCCGAGCTGAAAGAAGATATAGGAAGGAAGCATCAACGCGCCGCAGGGATTGACGCTAGCGACCATACCTGCGGCGAAGGCGTAGCCCACCGGGAGCAAGGTCGCCAGATTGGATACCGCCTGCTCCAGGCCGGTCCCGAGGCTAACCAGCAAGACAAGAAGGCCAACGACGAGAATCGCCGGGACTGCCAGAGAGACCACCAAGGCCAGTCGACTTCCGTCATTGCCCATGCCACTATTCCCCATCCAATGCCTCCCACACGGTGCCGTCACAGCTCAAGAGTGCCACGTTCCAAGGGTGAGGCGGATTATAGCCGATATGGGCCGGCCTGGAAAACGGATGTCGTCACCGTTGGTTCGCCCTGTAGCTGTAGCCACGACAGCGCCCAAGGGTTGACGCCTTTCTCATAGGAGGAAGAGGTCCGCGCGCCGGTGCCATTCTGCGCGCAGACCTTGAGCCGGTTCGCCACCCGCCTAAGAGGTTAGGGAGAACGATATCAGATCCTCAATTCCGCTGGCCAGCCGGTCGCCGGACAGTAGGCCGTTCCACCGCTCAACGACATCCCCGCTGGGGGCCACGAAGGTTGTGGCGGGTGTTCCCAGGATCTTGTAGTCCCGCACGATCGTTGAGTCGGGAGTGCTCCCGGCGGGATACGTGATCGCTAGGTCGTCGAGCAACTCCTGGGCATCTACCTCGGTGCCTAGCCCCACAAACAGTCCGACATCGACTCCGAGAAACATCACCTGATCGCCATACTCCTCGTACGCCTCTTGCAGCTCAGGCATCACGCTGCGGCAGATCGGGCACAGTCCGGCCCAGAAGTTCAAGACCACGGGCTTGCCCGCGCCCAACACCTGCGAGAAAGCGACCGATGACCCGCCGAGCACATCCTCGCCCTGATAGAGATCAATCACGAAGTCCGCCTTCACATCGACGCTGGCACCCTCGCCAGCGCTGTCGACAACCGTGGGAGCGACCCAGGCTGAGCCTGTGCCGTATATCCTCGTCTCCGGCCTGAAGGCAGCCCACGAGAACCAGAAGTGGTTGATACTCACCACTGGCTTGAGCCCGCGGCCCGCCAGTGGCCCGCTAAGGCCCCGGCCCAGCACGTCCCACTCAGTTCCTGTCTGTTCGTCGAGAATTCGATCGCCCTCCACGACGAAGGACAGGGTGAGGGCATCGCCGTGTAGCTCCCGACCATACGTGGTCGCGGCGCCGACATCGGCACCTCCCGCGACAGAGCCAGCATCGAGTGCCGACGCTGTGCCCGGCACCCAGAGCACGGCGATGGGAACGCCTCCGACAACGTCGTTGACGACCCGCTCCTCCCTCAGAATGTCGTAGGGATAGGCGACTGCCTCGTCGTTCAGCTCAACCGTCACGACCCTTGCCATAGGAGGCAGGACCCCCGGCGTCTCAGGTCCATCGTACAGGAACGGCGACCGTTCGATGTCGTCGTAGCCTGTGTACGGATTCCTGCCGTAGTTGCGCACGTAGCCGGTGTCGCGCGAGAGCACATGCCCGTCTGGATGAGCTTCGACGAAATCGTTCCAGGAGATCATGGAGGCCGGCACAAACGTCAACTGCCGCCCAGTGTGCTCGCCAGCTATGCCTTCGCCGGTGGCCTGCTGCCACCAGGTCTCCGTCTGGCGATCGTACATGATCAAGTTGCTGCGTCGGAGCCGTCCGGTGGTGCCGAAGTCCAGTACCTGATCTCCGAGAGCCCGTTCGAACGCGATGCCGGTATTGCACAGGGGACAGAAGGTCACGGTGACCGGCGTGTCGCCGACAACGTCGTTGACGATTTCGTGCCACATCAGAATCTGGACAGGGTACGCCTTGGCTATCTCCCCAACCTCAACCTGTATCACCGGTTCCTGCGGCTCTAGCCACTCATTAGCCTCGTCGACGCTCACGAACGCCGGCGTGTCAATGGCCGGGATGCCGTCTTTGGGCGGGCCACCCGACAGGATCTCGTCGTAGGGTACGCTGTGCTTTGCGAAATCGGTCGTGAACTGAGACTCTGCCCCGGCTGGCGGCGTGTCCCCAGGCCCCGCCTTGTCCGAAGGCATCGTGGTCTCCGTTGGCTCTTCCGTCGGCGGCAGACCAGTCGGAGCAGGCATATCCGTCTTCTCAGGCACCAGGGGCCGGGTAGGAGCCAGCGGATCCGCCAATCCACCATCGGTCGATGCTCCAAGGGCCGATGCGCAGGCCGTGAGAACGAGAAGCAGAATGCTAATCCAAGCACGACGTCGCACAATATCCTCCCATCTATGATGACGCGTCTTGATGACGAATACCACTTTCGACACCTAGACGAGGGGACGGTTGGAGATCTTACGCGTTGTGTGTGGGTGCGTCGGAGGTGGT
>JASFVG010000145.1:0-10469 GCA_050049955.1 Anaerolineae bacterium
GGCACACGGACCTCGATCTCGAACGGACGGTGCTCGATACCATCCTGGACGCGAGCACTTTGGGGATTGGCCGCGCGCGGGACTTTCTCGGGCGCTACCATTTCTTCGGCGATGACGTCTTCAAGCTTGTAGGCGATTTGTCGGGTGGCGAACAGGCACGTGTCGCGCTGGCTGTGCTGATTCTCCAGGGTGCCAACGTGCTCATCCTTGATGAGCCGACAAATCACCTGGACATCCCCTCGCAAGAGGTCCTGGAGGGATCTCTGCGGGATTTCGACGGCACGGTATTGATGGTGACACACGATCGCTACCTCATCGGCAAGCTCGCGAGTGCGATATGGGCCCTGGACGGTGGGCGATTGCACACGTTCGTGGGATTCGAGGACTATCGTCGCTTCAGGGAACGGCAAAGCCGCGAGCCCGTTCAGCGGGAAAAGCAGAACGATGGGGGGGACCGACCGGTCTCACCGCGGGTTTCTGCCCGAGAGGAGCGCAAGGCTCTCAGGCGGCGGGAGGAGCAAAGGGCACGGCGCCTTTCCGAGCTGGAGCAGAGAATCCAGGAATTGGAGGCACGTCAGATCGAGTTGGAAGCCCAGGTGACCGCTGCCAGCTTGGAGGGTCCTGCGAACCAGGCCGCGGCTCGGGTCACTGAGCTGGGCCTGGAATATGCTCGAATCGAGGAGGAGCTGGAACGACTGCTCGCGACCTGGTCGGAGGTGGCGTGACCGAAGCGGTGCGGCAGCGTCCAGTTATCATCGGCCTCACGGGCAACATCGGCACCGGGAAATCTACCGTGGCCGCTATGCTGGCGGATCTCGGTGCGGAGGTGATCGACGCGGACAGGGTTGCTCACGCCGTGATGCGGCGGGGCAACCAAGTCCACGGAGAGATCGTGGAGATCTTTGGACCAGGCATCCTGAGTCCTGACGGTCAGATCGCTAGAGAACGGCTCGGACCTATCGTCTTTGGCGATCCCGCGGCGCTGGCGAAGCTGGAAGCGATTGTACACCCCGCTGTCATCGACGTGATCGATAGGCGGATCGCCCAACCGTCCGCGGACGTGCTAGTGATAGAGGCCATCAAGCTGCTTGAATCCAGTCTCGCCGATAGGTGCGACAGCATCTGGGTGACAACGAGTCGACCAGACCAGCAGATCAGGCGTATCGTCGGTTCCCGCAATCTTAGCCCGGAGTCCGCTAGGCAGCGCGTTGAGGCTCAGCCTCCGCAGGCAGAGAAAGTTGCTCGCGCTGATGTCGTGATCGATAACGACGGCTCGCTTTCCGCTACGCGGGAGCAGGTCAAGTCCGCTTGGAAATGGATGCTGGCCAGACCTGGGCGCCCAGGTTGCGACTTGGAAAAGGAGGCTGATGGAGTATAATAGCCTGCGCGAGACGGTCGGGCGCTTGTCGAGCTGATGTCGTGCTAGCGTCGTGCTGTTGTCGTGCTGATGGGAAGCAGACCCAATGATCGATACGGATGGCATCGTCGCTCGGCGAGCGCGGGCGAGCGATGGCGAGAAGCTCTTCGCATTCGTCACCCGTGCGCTCCGTGGCCGCCTTGAGCTAGACGCCGAGGCAGTGCTTGCACGTCTTGGCGAAGTCGGGTTCTTTCTAGCTGAGCGGGATGGCCGCCTGCTTGGGTTGCTAGGCTGGCACGTAGAGGATCTGGTGGCCTGCGTAACGGACCTGCTCATCTGGTCAGCTGCCGATCGGTTGGAAGTCGCTGAAGTGCTGCTCGAGGAGATGGAATCCGAAGCGGCGGGCCTTTCTGCCGAGGCTGCTCTTCTGCTCTTGCCCAAGTCAAGCAGCCCGGAGTTACTCGCGTTCTGTGGTGCGCTAGGGTACAGCCAGCGAGTCGTGGCTGATCTGCCTGGTTCGTGGCGACAGACAGCGCTTGAGGCTGGTCGAAGTGACGCAGAGACGATTCCGGTCAAGCAACTCCGCGCCGAGTACGTTGTCCGGCCCCTTTGAGTACGGCTGCACCCCACAAATCCTGGGGTTGAGTGAGCCTGGGCAGCATTGTAGGTCGGGGGTGACATGTCAATCGTGAAACGCTTCTTCACTGAGCATCCGCGCCTGGCGGCATGGCTTGTCCTGGCGGTGGGAATGGTCGCCATCCTTGTCTGGTCTGCGCGTGACGTGGGGCTGCTGCCTGGACAATGGGCGTCATTGATTGTAGCAACCATCGGGCTGGCTGGCCTCTGCATATGGATCATCGGCTGGGAGGAGGGCGACGACGAAGATCTCGGCGAAGACGACGATCGCCGCGACGATGACAGCAACGGGGCAGGTACGGAGTAGCCGAAACACGCTGCGCCTGGGTGACCATCGCAGAGCTAGAGTCCCGACCCCATAGCTGGTCGGGGCTCTTTCATTGATTGCATCTTGCCCTGATTGCGGTACAATTGCCTCCATCAGGGTCTTGCGTTTGAGGCGATCACACGAGAAGTCCAGACGTGAGCGAGACACTCCTCTGAAGGTGCCCGACCCCCTCAACGCGATGCTCACTGCCGTAGGTTACTGCCTGCTCTTTGGGCCCAAGATGATCTCTAGAGACTGCACGATGACCAAGGTCGCGAGGCAATTAGCGGTTCTGACGCTGGTCGTCGCTACTTGCATGACCTCCATGTCGGTCCGGGGGCCGCTACCCTCTACCGCCCACGCGCAAGAAGAGGATGCGGTGGCAGCCATCATGGATCGGATGTCAAGCGCTGCCAAGGTCGGTCAGTTGTTCCTGGTCACATTCCCGGGCTCGCAGGTGAACGAGGACAATGGCGTAGCGACGCTGATTCGCGAGTACCACGTGGGGGGCGTGGTGCTCAAGCAGGAGAACGGCAACATCGTCAACGAAGGCGACACGCCTGCCCAGGTAGCCGATCTGGTCGCTCAACTGCAGGAGACTACCTGGCAAGCCACTCGGTCCGTGACGGGCACCGTCTCGGAGCCTTTTGTCCCGCTGCTCGTCGCAGTGAGCCAAGAGGGTAATGGCGTGCCGTACACAGGTGTCGTCAACGGGGTGACCTCGTTGCCCTCCCAGATGGCGTTGGGTGCAACCTGGAACGTGAGCCACACTGCGACAGTCGGTCAGATCGTCGGGCGAGAGCTTGGCGCGATGGGTGTCAACACCCTGCTAGGTCCCTCCCTAGACGTGCTGGAGACGCCTAGCCCGGCCAGCAGTGGGGATCTTGGTGTCAGGTCGTTCGGCGGAGAACCGTTCTGGGTTGGGCAAATGGGCAAGGCCTACATTCGTGGCGTTCATTCGGGTTCTGAAGGTCGCGTGATGGTCGTGGCCAAGCACTTCCCTGGGCTGGGTTCATCTGACCGGTCTATGGACGAGGAGCTGTCCACGGTACAACGCACCCTGGAGAAGCTCAAACAGGTAGACCTGGCCCCGTTCTTCGCGGTTGCTCAGGCGCGCGACCCCCTCTCGCGCCCAGATGGCGTCATGGTCTCTCACATCCGTTTCCAGGGCTTGGCGGGTGGTCGCTTCATCACGACCTCCCCGATCAGCGTTGATAGCAACGTGCTACAGCAGCTTCTGGCACTCCCTGAAATGGCGCCCTGGCGCGAGACGGGAGGCATCACCTTCACCGATGAGCTGGGGCTCCGAGCATTGCGAAGATTCTACGATCCCGGTGAGCAGAGCTTCAACGGTCGGCGAATTGCGCAGGATGCCTTCCTGGCTGGCAACGATCTTCTGTTCCTCGCGGAGTTCAGTCTGAGCGATGAGTGGGCAGACCACATAGCCAACGTAGAGTCTACCATCACCTTCTTCCGTGAGAAGTATGAGAGTGAGCCTTCATTCCAGATACTGGTGGACGAAGCAGTCGCCCGCATTCTCACACGGAAGCTTGCACTGTATGGCGGTGAGTTCCGCCTGGCTGACGCCGGACCCGCTGTTGAGGGCGCCACTGACAGCATAGAGCCCGATATCGAGGCTGTCTCAGCCATCGCCCGCGACGCAGTGACGCTGCTCTCACCGCCGTCACCGGACCTGGTGCCTTCACCCCCGACGACCGAGGACCGCATCGCGATCTTCACCGACGCAAGGGAGGAGCGGCCCTGCGCGACCTGTGAGCCGGTCCCCATCATCGACCCGCTCCTGTTGGAAGAGACCATTGTTCAGCTCTATGGGCCGGAAGCGACGGGTCAGGTCGATCCCCGGCTGATCTCGAGCTTCACATTGGGTCAGCTGGACGCATACCTTAGCGGGGCGGTCGCACCGCCGACAACAACGCTGCCCACAGGAGAGATCGTCACGCCGACGCCTGTTCCGCCGTCCGGGGTAGGCGTAGCGCTGGAGAACGCGCATTGGGTCGTGTTCGGCATGCTGAACCCCCAGACGGCAGCACAGCAGTCCAACGTCATCAACCGGTTCCTCGCCGAGCGCCCCGGTGCCCTTCAAGATCCTCATGTAGTGGTCCTGGCCTACGATTCGCCCTACTACCTTGACGCTACGGAGATCAGCAAGCTGAGTGCCTACTACGCAACCTACAGCCACTCGGCCCTGTTCGTGAGAACTTCGGTGCGAGCCCTGTTTGGTGAGTTCGTTCCCCAGGCCGATCCCCCCGTCAGTGTGACGGGCATCAGCTATGACTTGCTGGATCAGACGTCACCTGATCCCGGGCAGACGATCCCGGTATTCTACACCGTAAGCAAGCCAGATAGGGAGGGAGAGGGTACCCCGGTGGCTGCGGAAGAGGAGGAGCCGACAGCCGAGCCGACGGAGGAGGGCCAGCCGACGGCGGAGCCGACGCAGGAGGGGGAAGCAACCGCTGAGCCCAGGCTTGAGAAGGGCGACCAACTGAAGCTGGAGACCGGGACGATTCTGGACCGCAACGGGCATCCGGTACCGGACGGCACGCCGGTCCAATTCGTGTTTGACTACACCCAGGAGGGCCTCGAGCAGTCCGTGTTGGCGACAACGCGGCTCGGTGTGGCCGAGGCCACGCTCACGCTGGACCGAACCGGGCGGTTGGATGTCTCGGTCCAGGCGGATCCGGTCCCGAGACAGGTAGCGCTCCAGATCACGATCCAGGAGGGCGGGCCAGCGACGATCGTCACGCCTACGCCTTCACCGACAGCTATTCCGACGCCGACACCGACGCCGACACCGACGCCGACGGTAACGCCCGAGCCGTCGCCCTCCTCAACGCCCGTGGTGACGAGTGAGCCTGCGGTTGAAGAACCAGAAGCGCCTCCAGCTGAGGGGGCGCACATCCTGGATCTTCTGCTCGCCCTGGCCAGCGCCGTGATCGTGGGCAGCACTGGGTTCTATGCGACACGTCTCGGGGATAGGTCCGTGACACGTGCTCTGCGTGTGGCCCTTTGGTGCATCGTTGGAGGGCTGGCACTGTACGTTGCGTATGTGCTCAGCAGTTCCTATCTCGGTCTCCTGAACGGGCGCAGGGAGGTTTGGACGGCTGGCGTTGCGGCCCTGATCGGGAGCGCCTTCACACTCCTGCTGACATGGGTTCTCATGCAACGGAAGTGGTCGCGACGGACTTGACCGCTAGAGAAGCGTGACGATGACTGAGAGGATCACCAGCCCTGCCGTCAGGACGAGCAGGCCGGCGTTGTCTAGGAGGGCGCGTTGCCAACTTGGTGGGTCGAAGATAGGCATGTAGAGCGACCCGGAGCCGTCGACGGCTGACCAGGCCCGGGCCAGGGAGCCCGTCTGAAGCATATCGCGGAACTCGGCCACCGCCTGAGGGCGCTCGTTGGGATGCATCGAGATGGCGGCAAGGATAGCGCGTTCGGTGGACGGGGCGATGTGCGGGTTCAGCTCGCTCGGCGGCTGCAAGACCTCGGGATTCAGGAAGCGCAGTTTGGCATCAGCCGGCGGCTGATTGGTCAGCAGATGGTAGATGGTTGCGCCCAATGAGTAGATGTCGGAGCGAGCGTCAGTATGTCCCGTGTCCCCTCCGTACTGCTCCAGGGGAGTGTAGGCAGCAGTGCCCCGCCCTTGCAGGACCGTCACGGTACGCGCTTGATCGGTCGCCAGGAGCTTGACCAGACCGAAATCCACCAGCTTGATGAGGCCGCTGGGGGTCAGCTTGATATTGGATGGCTTGATGTCGCGATGGAGAACGGGAGGCTTCTGACTGTGGAGGTACGAAAGCGCGTCACACAGCTGATGGACCCATCGCATCACCTGGCGCCCGTCGAGGAACTCCCCTTTCTGCCGCTTCTCCTCGAGCGCCTGGCGCAGGTCCTGTCCCTCGACGAAGTCCATCACCAGGTATTCCCGATGGCCCTCGTGGAAGGTGTCCGAAACCTTCGGCAGGTTAGGGTGATCCAGCCGGGCGAGCGTGGTGGCTTCCCGATAGAACTGCTCGCGCGACTGAGCCAGGGCAGCCGCTGTGGCGTCAGGGTCTGGACGCACCTCCTTCACCGCGCAGATCCGACCCTCCAACCGGAGATCTTCTGCCCGATAGACAGCGCCCATTCCGCCCTGACCGACAACAGACACGATTCGATACCGCCCCCGCAGGACGGTACCTGGTTCAATCAGACGAGCCAAGGAGTCGCTTCGCTTTCCGCTCTGTTCTCAGAAAACCTCTCTTCCTCTCCTTCATCCATCATAGATGAGAACTGGTGTTCTGTCAAGGAGGTACTGTGACGCTGCAAGACAGACCGATGCTCGTGGCCTACGAGGGTGAACTGCAAGGGGAGCGTTGGGTGCTGGACCAGGATAGGGTAACCATCGGGCGGGCCCCCGACTGCGAGGTCAGGCTCCCAAAGCGGCAGGTATCGCGTTACCACGCGAGGATCGAGCGCGACGACGGCGGCTACCTTCTGCGCGATTTGGGCAGCAAGAACGGCACGTTCGTCAACGGCAAGGAGGTACGGGGAGAACCGTACACCTTGAGGGACGGCGATGAGCTGCAGATCGCGCTGTACATCAAGATGGGCTTCGTGGGTGCCGATGCGACGGTGCCCCTCGAGTTGACGGGTCCGTACAGGGGCCTGCGCGTCGACAAGCCGGCCAAGAGGGTCTTCCTTGGAGGTCAGGAGTTGTCTCCCCCGCTCTCCGCGGCGCAGTACCGGCTGCTGGAGCTGCTCTCGGAGCGCGAAGGGCACGTCGTCACGCGAGACGAGGTCGTCAGGGTCGTATGGTCGGAGCAGGATGCCCTCGGCGTTACGGAGCAGGCAATCGACGCGCTCGTCCACCGGCTGCGCGATCGCATCGCCGCCCTGGATCCCGACCACGAGTACATCGTGACCATCCGCGGTCACGGCCTTCGGCTGGAGAATCGATGACGTCCCACCTACCCAGCTCGGGCCCGTCGAAAGGCGGCGAAGCAGGACGCGTCTGATCCGGGCATCACAGCCGCGAAGGCTGGACCCCACCCCCGCCTCCACTATGCACGCGAAGTGCTCGCTGGGCATCGAACATCGCGCCGGTGGAAGGACCACCAGCCCCACGTTCGTCTCCGGCGCCATCTCCCAGGCCACCATCTGTCTCGCACCGCCGAGCTGACGTCAGATGCTGGCGTAGCCCGCCTGTGTCGCGCAACGGGGCCCGTCGCACGGGCCTTTTACATCGCCTCCGGGTGGTGTATAATCCCCGACTGGCAGGCAGCCCCAGCGCCAGGGGCAAGGACCGCAACAGCGGGGATACGAACGCGACATGAGCGAGATCGACACAGTGAAAACCACAGAATACGCAGCATCGCAGCGAGCTAGGTTCTTGGATGAGCTCAAGGAGCTACTCAGGATTCCCAGCGTCAGCACCCAGGCCGAGCACCGACTGGATATCGACCGTGCGGCCGGATGGCTCCGGGACAAGCTGCTGACCGCCGGCTTGCCCAGGGCTGAGGTGATGCACACGTCCGGGCACCCCGTGGTGTACGGCGAGTGGATGACCGACGATACGGATGCGCCCGTCGTGTTGATCTACGGCCACTACGACGTCCAACCGCCTGATCCACTTGATCTGTGGGAGACGCCGCCCTTCGAGCCGACGGTCATCGGCGATGACCTTTTCGCTCGCGGTGCCTCTGACGACAAAGGACAGCTATACGCCCATATCAAGGCGCTGGAGTCCTTCCACGCCACCATAGGCACACCTCCTGTTAACGTCAAGTGCATTTTCGAGGGGGAGGAGGAGTGCGGAAGCCCAAGCCTCGAGCCGTTTGTCCGCGACCACAAGGATCTGCTAGATGCCGACGTAGCGGTCATCTCAGACACCGGCATCCTGAGCAAGGAGATACCCTCCATGGTCTATGGGTTGCGCGGCCTGGCATACGTTGAGGTTGAGGTGACTGGGCCCGACCATGATCTCCACTCGGGCCTCTACGGCGGTGCTGTGCTCAACCCGATCAATGCGTTGTGTGCGATGATCGCGAAACTCCACGATGAGAACGGGCGCATTGCGATCCCTGGCTTCTATGACAACGTCCTGGACCTCTCGGATGAGGAGCGCGCCGAACTGTCCCAGGTGGGCCTCGACCGGCGCACCTGGCTCAAGGAAGCCGGGGTGAAGGCGGAATGGGGAGAGTCCGGCTATTCGATCATCGAGCGGACCAGCACGCGCCCCACGCTGGACGTCAACGGGATCTGGGGTGGCTACATTGAACCCGGCGCGAAGACCGTGCTCCCTGGCAAGGCGTATGCCAAGATCTCGATGCGTCTCGTTCCAGACCAGGATCCGGACAGAATCCTGAGCCTAATCCGTGAACACCTGATAGCCATCGCCCCTCCACCGATCGAGGTCCAGGTCCGGACGCTCGGACGGGGTGAGCCAGCGCTTGTCGACCGCCATAGCCCAGCGATGAA
Source organism: Anaerolineae bacterium (assembly GCA_050049955.1). Lineage (GTDB taxonomy): Bacteria > Chloroflexota > Anaerolineae > B4-G1 > B4-G1 > SKLM01. Next base: position 8,781 of record JASFVG010000145.1, read on the forward strand.
GGCCGCGTCCAAGGCATTCTCGTCGGCCTTCGGCAAGGAACCGGTGCTGGTGCGGCGCGGCGGTTCGATCCCTGTCGTTGCTACATTCCAGAGGGTACTGGGCATTGAGACGGTCCTGATGGGATTCGGCCTGCCCGATGATCGGTTGCACTCTCCCAACGAGAAGTTCCACCTACCCAACTTCTACAGAGGCATAGAAACGATCATCCACTTCTACACGCTGCTGGGTAAGTCGGAGGCTTAGGGGCCATTCTCCTGGCTCGCACGATGAGACGCCCGCTGGGACTGGACACGGACGCGCTGTATCCATGGCTGAACCGTCTTTCCGTACCCCGGGCGATAGACCCCGTCTGTTTGAGGCAGTAGCCGTCCGGGAGAACTCCGCGTAATCGAGAACATGGCGCCTGAGCTGGCCCTCATCAACGGTAAGCTCCACACGCAAGACCTTGAGGCTCCCAACGCCACGGCGGTTGCCGTTGCCCATCGCCGCTTCGTGGCCGTGGGCGACGACTCCTCGGTTGGGGCACTTCTGGGTCCCAACACGAGAGTGCTCGATCTGGGCGGGCGCCGGGTGCTGCCCGGCCTCACCGATGCGCACTTCCATCTTCACAGGTGGGTAGTCAGTCGTATGCGACTCCCACTCGACGATACGGGCTCCCTGCCAGGCCTGCGTGAGCGCCTGCGGGAGGCGACCACCGTCACACCCTTGGGCCAGTGGATTGTCGGCCAGGGTTGGAACGAAACGCGTTGGCCAGAGCCACGGATACCCACGCGGGCAGACTTAGACCAGGCAGCACCGGATCACCCCGTACTGCTTTGGCGGAGCGATCTACATCTGGCCGTGGCGAACTCGCGTGCGCTTCGGGAAGCCGGGATTGACAGGGAAAGGCCGGATCCGCCACATGGACGCATCGAGCGTGACGCTTCGGGAAGGCCTACCGGCGTGCTGCGCGAGTTGGCCATCAACGTCGTGCAGGATAGCATTCCCTCGCCACCAGAAGGCAGACTCGTCGATGCGATGCGAGACGACATCGGTCTGCTTCATCGCCTCGGTCTGACGGGCGTTCACGATCACCGCCTTATAGGAGGCACCGATGGGCCACTGGCGCTTCGCGCCTATCAACGGCTGCATAGCCTGGGCGGCCTGTCTGTTAGGCTTTGGACGGGTATAGCCGGCGAGCACCTGGATGAGGCCATCGCGCTCGGTCTGCGGACCGGCTTCGGCGACGACTTCCTTCGTGTGGGGCATGTGAAGCTTTTCGCGGATGGGAGCCAGGGGGCGCGGACAGCGTGGATGCTCGAACCGTACGAGGACACCGATGATTGCGGCATGCCTATGACGTCCCTGGAGGAGATCACTGAGGCGGTGACGAAGGCCGACGAAGCCGGGCTCGCGGTGGCGGTGCACGCAATCGGCGATCGGGCCAATCGGGAGCTGATCACCGTCTTTGAGAAGCATGCGGGTTCAAGCGTGAGGGTGGCGCCCCATCGCATAGAGCACCTGCAGATCGTGCGTCCCGAGGACGTGCGCAGGCTGGCCCGCCTGGGTATGACAGCCTCCGTGCAGCCCATCCACCTCACCGACGATATCCCTCTCTGTAACACGTCAATCGGTTCCCGGTGCCGCTTTGCGTATCCGTTCCGCGATACGCTGGATACCGGCGTGACGCTGGCCTTCGGCTCCGACGC
>JASFVG010000146.1:0-10428 GCA_050049955.1 Anaerolineae bacterium
CGCCCTTGAGCACGTCGCCCTCGGGATACTCGTAGATCACCAGCTCCAGCGGGCTCTGGTGGACCGTCAGATCGTCACCGTCGAGGTTGCCCCCGGGGATCTCCACCATAGCGGTCTCGTCCTCGCCCGACGGCTGGACGTGCATCGTGACCGGGCAGGGGCCCGTGCACTGCACGTACCACTTTTGCGTGCCAAGGCCGGTCCTGACCGGATCCCCAACGACCTGCGCGTTTCCGCTCGTGATCGTCAGCTCGGTCTCGACGTTTGTCGCACCGCTCTCACCGGTGTTCTCGACCTCGGCCGTGACCTGGAAGATCTCGCCCAGGCCGAACCACGTGAGGGGCTCGGGTGAGGTGAAGGTGGCCACCAGGTGCGCCTTGCTAATCTGGTTGACGGTCACCAGGTCATGGTTGTTGTATGGCTTGCTGCTGGGGCTCGACTTCCCCTGCGCGTAGACCTCGATAACGCCGTCCTCCTCACCGGTGCAGCAGACCATCCATTCCGCGCTGGCCATGCTCGGATCTCCGGCGCGGTCGGGGTCGTTCGGGTCGAAGAGGGTCGGCAGATCCACGATGTCGTCGGGCGTGCTCGGGTGGAGCTCCATGCCGGCCGGCAGGATGATCTGCGCGTACAGCTCCGTCAGGGACTCCTCCAGCAGCTCGCGGTTGTAGATGTCGGCGTGCACGGGGAAGCACTCGGTGTCGTCGCCGAAGCCGTAGGCCACCGTGAAGCCGTCCTTGGGCGTGGTGATGTCAACGATCAGGTCCTTCTGCGTGATCGTCCACGTCCACTCGTCTTCGACCGACTCGTCGCAGATCTCGCTGTCGGCCGTCACGTCGACCTCGAAGGTGATTTGGTAGCGATCGTCCTCTTCCAAGGTGTCGGCGCCCTCGGGGCAGTGGAACAGCCACGAGGCATGCCAGTCGCCGAACTGGTGGAGCTCGTCCAGCTGGCGCTTGAACGGCGGTGTTTCCACGGGCTCCAGGTGGTTCTCACCACCGGGGTTCGTCGCGTAGTACGTCAGCTCCGCCTCCAGGTTCAGCAGGTCGGCGTAGCCGCCGTTGTGGAAATACGCCGTCACGGAGTAGCAGGTGCTCGTGCCAACCCGCTCCATGTCCGTCGTGACGATCCCGTTCTTGTCCGGATCGGAAGCTACTGGTTCCAGGACCGGACCACAGAGGGACGGATGGACCTCCACCACCTCAATCCCGGTCACCGCTATGTGCTCGCGCGGGAACTGGTAGACAGTGGTGCTATCCTTCTCGATGTTCTCGATCGGCCAGCCGGTGATGTCGTTGTTGCCGCTGGGGATGACCTCGATCGTCTCCTCCGTGCCATCAGGCGCACCACCTTCGCAGTGGAGCGTCCACTTCACCTCGCGGCACTCGCTCGGCATGAGCTCCTTGCCCAGGTACTTCGTGTGGAAGTCGTCCACCAGCGTAACGCCGTCGCCTATCACCAGCTCGGCGTAGACGTCGTGGGCCGGCTCGTCGCCCTCGTTGCAGACCTCAGCGCGCACCGAGAATGTCTTGCTCTGGTAATACTTGGGCCGCCCCTCGTGCGTCGGGGTGGGAGCACCCTCCTGCCAGTGATTCTCGTCGATCTCCGCCACCAGGCGTGGATGCCAGGCCGCGAAGCAGACGTGCACCGAGGCCGGGACGCTGTCGAGGTAACCCAGGGCGTCCATGACAAAGACCTCGAGATCAGCGCAGTCCTCCTGGGTGCCCGTGACCATCCAGTGCACCCACTCCTCGACGTGCGGCTGGAGGTGACCGAGGCCGATCTTCGCCTCGAATCCATCGCTGAACTTGACCCACTCGGGGGCCTTCAGCTCGACCCATACGCCGTCCAGCGGGAAGTCGTAGGGGTTGTGGACCCTGGCTGCTATCTGGAACTCCTGATCCTTGCCCCGCACCTCTTCCGTGCTCAGCTCGACGATCTCGATCTCCGGGACCGCCTTCTGCTCGACGACCAGGGTCTCGGGATACTCGATGTTGTCCTGCGGGACCACGTGATCGTCGGTTGGGTCGCCGTAGGTGGCCCTGATCTCCACAACTTGGAAGGTGGCCGGCCCCGGGCCTTCGCAGGTGCAGTCGAAGCCATCGAAGTTGGCCCAGCCTCCACCCGCCGCGAGGTAGCCACCAGGCGACGCAACGTTGTTTGTGCACGTCACCTCGCCCTCAAACGAGATTTCCACCTCGACGTTGTGAGCGTCTGCGTTGCCCGTGTTCTCGACCTTGACTTCCACAGGAACGGGATCGCCGACACCCGCCTGGGTCAGGTCAGGCCACGTGGCGATCAGGTGCGGCTTGAGCTGCGGCACCGTCGCCATGGCACCGGGGTTATCCGGGTAGTCGTAGATCAGGGACTCATGGAGCATCTGGCCGTCTTCAGGCCCACCGATCCACATCGCCTCGGCCGTCGCATAGTTGACCGCGGTGATCGGCCCCGTGCACTCACAGTCGACCTCCCACGAGATCATTCCGCCAGTGCCCAGTGTCTTACCTTCCTCAATCGGGTCGCAGATCGCGTCGCCTGATTCGATCATCACGGTCGGGGTGATGAGCACCTCGTAGTCGCCGCAGTCTGGGGCCTCCGCCCAGATGACCTCCGTGAACTCGTCGCCCACGTACACGTCCTCTGCCGGCCCCTCCTTGGTGATGGTGATGAAGCCCTGGCTGACCGGCAAGATCTCCGTGAAGACCACATCGTTGTTCTGGGACACCGCCGACCAGGTCATCTCGGTATAACCGAAGTTCTCGCACGTGAAGACCCACTGGACGGTCAGCTTGCCCGGCCCGGCCAGGTCGATGCCCTTCTCCGGGTCACCGGCGTCCGCCGGTGTCGGCAGGGGCGCCCCCGTGATGAAGCCGTTCGACAGCTGGTAGCTGACGACCGTGGCCACGGACTCCTCGTCGCCAGCGTTCGAGAGCACACCGGTGACGATGAACGCCTCGCCGCAGTCGATGACGCCATCAGGCCCAGCGTCAATCGTCAGCGGGCCAGCCCACTGCAGGTTCGGCAGGGCTGGCGCTGCCTCGGCGCTCCCACCCGTCAGGACCAGAAACCCACCAACGAACAGGGCCAGGCCTGTGAGGATGGCTGCAGTGGCCAGAAGCCACTTGCGCATATTCGCGTCAGTTCTCATCTTTGTTGAACCTCCTAATTGCATATACTCGACATATGCCTTCTGCTTGACCGCAGCGCGTCACGGGCACACGTGCCCCATCCAGCGCTGCACACCACAAACTCCCGTAGCCGCCCGTATGACGATCCAACCCCAATAAGCACCTCCTTCCCACTGACGGACCCCGGCCGGGGGTCCCGCGGCAGACCAAGTCCAGGCACTGTCACCAGCGCCTCACCAGACTAACTAACGGAGATTCGGAATGCGAGATACGCCCTTTATGCCAGGTTGGGCGGAGCACCTTGCTGACCCGACGATTCCGCCCACGGCACACGTGTTGAGAGTGGCGCCCACCTTGCGCCCACAACCCCCACTATAATACAGAATCGGATTTGTGTCAAATCGCACCATCGCGTCCCCCGCTAACCGCCGTCATCCCGACCGCAGTGGAGGGATCTCGCCGTACCCGCCAAACCCCCGCGTCATATCTACTCTACGCGCTCGGCTCGGTCGGAATCGGCGTCGGCGGGTCCACGGGCGCCGGCGTCTCCGTCGGCACGGGCGGCTCCGTGGGGATCGGCGTCGGCGTCCGCACCGGCTCCGGCGTGTCCGTCGGCACGGGCGGCTCCGTCGGGATCGCCGTCGGCGTCTTGAGCGGCTCCGGCTCCTGCGTCGCGGTCGGCACGGGGGTCGCGGTGGGCGGCACCGGTGTCGCGGTCGGCGCTACCGGCGTCGCTGTCGGCTCCTCCCGTTCCTGCTCCGGCTCGGGCGTGGCTGTCGGCTCCACCGTAGCGCTGGGCGCCGGCGTATCCGTTGGTGCGACGGTGGGCCCTAGCGCCGCAGGCGCCAGCGTGGGCGAGGGTAACGGGGTCGCCGTCCACGTCGCGGTGGCCGTAGGTGCCAGGGTAGGCAGCGCCGCGAAAGCCTCCATCGGCTCCGGGGTCGGCACCACCACCGGCTCTGCTGGCGGCAGGTTGGGTCGCACGTTTGTCGCCCAGCCGGGCATCAACGAGACGCTGCTGTCCGCGCCCACCACCTCCACCAACCCGGTCCAGACCGCCACCTGGGTCGTCCCGTCGCTCTCCACGGACACAGCAAACGCCGTGCCCCGCACCATCGCCACGGCCGTAAGCGTTCGCACCTCAAAACGGGACTCGGCGTCAGGCAGCGGCTGCACCACGTAGTCCGTCCGGCCGCTCTCCTGGTGGATCACGATCACTCGCTCGCTACCGCTCCGCCGCGCCGCCATCTGCTCCAACGCCAGCTGCGTGCCCCCCTCGAGGGCGACGGTGCTGCCGTCGAAGAACGCCAGCTCCGCGGTGCCCCCGCCACCGGCGCGGATCTCCGCCCCGGGTCCCAGGCGTTCCCCGGCCTCAGCCGCCGTCCAGGCGGCCTCAGCCGTGTGGCGCACCTCGACCTCGCCGCTCAGGGCGGCCACCTCCGCCTTGCGGGGGACGGTAACGCCCAGCCACGAGTTGAACAACAGCGTACCGACGAGGATCACGGCCAGCGCCCCAGCGGCCGAGGCCGCCACGCGGAACGCGGGGACGAGCCCCGCCTGCCCGCGAGGGAGCAAGCCGTCGATCAACTCCGAGGCCCAAACCTTGACGCGCGAGACCACGCCCTGCTGCGGCAGCTCCTGCCCCTCGCTACGCGCCTTCTCCGCCAGGGCCTGCAGCATGCGCTGCTTCCCGGCCGCTGCCGCCTCCGGGTTCGCTGTCGGGATCGGCACGCGGCGCACTGCCACAGCTAGCTCGAGCAGCTGGCGCAACTCGTCGACGTGCTCGGGGTAGCGGGACAGGCAGACCTCGACGGTCGCCCCCTCCGCCACCAGCCTCAAGCACTCATCCAGTACGTCTGTCAGCCGCTGCTCGCTCTTGTCCATCGTCATGTCTAACGAGAAAACCCGCTCTCAGATACGGCCTCCCCTACCGAAAACCCCAAAACCCGAATGTAGTAGGGACTTCAGTCCTTTTTCGGTCCTCGCAGTAAGGACTTCAGTCCTTCTCCCTCCCAACCCCGTCCCCCTACTCCTCCAGCGCCCGTCGCAGCGCCTCCAGACCCCGATGCTGGAGCGCCTTCACAGCCCCGTACGACTTCTCCATCACCTCCGCCGCCGCCACATTGTCCATCCCCTCGAAGAACTTGAGCACGATCACCTGCCGCTGGTCCTCCGTCAGCCGCTCCATCGCCGTCGCCAGCCGCTCCTGGTCCAGCGCCAGGTTGGCGACTTCCTCCGGTTGTGGCGAGCGGGCCTCCAGGCCTGACTCCAGATCGCCATCCAACGCCACCAGGTCCGCCTTCCCCTTCAGGCGGTGGTGGTCGTAGACCAGGTTGCGGGCGATGGTGTACAACCAGGCCAGCAGCGGGCGCCCGCGATAGGTGAAGCCGTCGATACCCTCCACCAGGCGCACGAACACCTCACTGGTGAGATCCTCGGCGACCGTGTCGCTCCCCACCCGGCACACGCAATAGCGGTAGACGGCTGGCTGGTGTCGGTCGTAGATCTCGGCGAAGGCCCGGGGATCGCCCCGCTTGGCGCGCCGGATCAGCTTCAATTCATCGGAGGACATGGTTGGGTCGGCGTCAGGCGTTTGGTGTTCGGTGCTAATGTACCTCTGCGCACTCAGCCTGTCGGCGTGGCTGGGCTCAAGCGCGCCAGCAGTGCCGCGATGGTCATCACGGTGATGGTCATCTCCGTGACAGGACTATAGACCGATTGCCCATATTGGGCAAGGGCCAGGGCCTTCCCCGGCCCCCGGCGTCACGGCGCGTAAGAGCAGAAAGGGAGGTAAAGCTCGAACAGGTTGAGGAGGACACTGCGGACCACGGCGACCCCATAGGCATCGGTGATGGTGGCCACGTTCGAGATCGGGGCCGCCTGGCTCACCGTAACCTGATAGGTGACGGTGACCGGCTGGTGGGGGGTGAGCGGGCCCGTCCAGCGAATCCCGTCCGTGTCGTCGAACGTCCCGGCGCTGGCGCTGCCCGTGATGTACGTCGTGGCAGCGGGCAGAGGGTCGAACAGGACGTTGTTTGGGGACGGCATGGTGCCGCCGTTGAGCAACACCACGGTGTACGTCACGACCTCGCCCGGGTTGGCCCGTGCGGGCGCCACATGCTTGGTGGAGGGCGATAGCGAGAAGCCGTCGTATTCGTCCGCACCCAGGTCTGGCATGCCATCCGCGGGAACCGGACGCGGGTCTCCGTCGATGTCGTCGGTCACGCCCGCGTCGACAGCACGGTCAACGGCCGGCGAGCCCCATGCCAGGTGATAGTCGCTTGTTTCGGGCGCGACGAACAGCGGTTCCGCCCAGACGTTGTTGGCCGGTGTGCCCGTCACCACCATGCCGGGACCGTTCCAGTCGATGCTGTTCGCCCAGCTGCCCGCGCCCCACAGCGTCGACTCGAGGGCGGCCACACCGCCCCCCTCTGCCACGTGGACGCCCAGGGTGTGGCTGACCAGGATGGTGTTCGTCAGCCCAATTCGTCCAGCGGCCAGGTAGATGCCACTCCCATCGCCATTGTCGCTCTCACCGTCCCCCATCAGCCGGTTCGCCACCAGGGTCGTGTGCAGCGCGCGGGGCTCGCCGCTGAGCACCGTCAGACCGCTCCCCGACGTCTCTGCGCCATTGCGGGCCACCAGGGTGTTGACCAGAAGGGTGTCGCTCTGGTGCAGGTATAGCCCGCCCCCACCGCTGGTGCCCACGTTCCCGACCACCTCGTTGCGCGCTAGCTCGGGCGCACCCTCGTAGACATACAGTCCGCCGCCATACCGGCCGGCGACGTTTCCGTGGAAGCCGTTCGCCTCGAGCACAGCGTCGCTGTGATCCAGGTAGGCGCCGCCTCCGCGGTACTCGGCCGTGTTGGTGAGGACGCCGTTCCGCCGCAGCAGCGCCGTTCCGCTCTCCAGCAGGTAGATCCCACCCCCATACTGGGCGCTGTTGCCCGAGAAGCGATTCTCCTCGATGGTGGCCTCACTCGTCTCAATCCACATGCCGCCGCCGAATCCGGTGGAGGTGTTCGTCAGCACCTCGTTCCCCGTGACGTGGTCCGAGCTGTTGAGCAGGTAGAGCCCGCCGCCGTCGCTGGCCGCGTTCTCGGCGATTGTATTGGCCACGACCAGGGCCTCGCTCTCCTCGGCCTGCACCCCCGCCCCGCGCAGGGCGGCGTTGCGCGTGACCGTGTTCTCCTCCAGCCGGGGCGCCCCACCGACCAGCCGGATCCCGCCCCCCTTCCACGTGGCCGCGTTGCTCACGACCGTGTTCGACTCGAGCGTCGCCTCGCTCTGACGAACGTAGATCCCGCCGCCCCACCCGGCCTGGCTGGCGGTGATGGTGTTGCTCGTCAACTGCGGACCGCCCAGCATCACGTACAGCCCCCCGCCCGAGGTCTCAGCCTCGTTTCCCGGAACCAGGTTGTCGCTCAGAGACCCCACGTTCGAGTAGAGGTACAGGCCGCCGCCGTAGCGGGCACTGTTGTCGCCCACCGTGTTGCCCTGCAGCGTCGAGGAGCCACCGAACAGATAGCCCCCACCGCCGTTGTCCGCGCTGTTGTCGCTGAGGACGTTGTCGCGGACCAGGGCGTCGGCCTGGTAGACGTAGAGACCGCCGCCGTCCAGAGCCCCGTTGCCCGTCACCGTGTTTTCGGTCAGGACGGCGTCGCTGCGCCATACGTAGAGACCGCCGCCCTTCTGCGAGGCGCTGTTGTCCACGATCGCGCACTCGTGGACCGCCGCCTCCCCGTCGTAGAGATAGAGCCCGCCGCCGAATCCGGCACTGTTGCTCACGATCTCGCTGGACGTGATGACGGCCACAGCCGCCTTGAAGTAGATGCCGCCGCCTGCATCGTCGGTCTCCTCCGCGGGACCACCTCCTTGAGCCCGTGCGTCCCCGCCCGTGATGCGCAGCCCTTCGATGGTGACGCTGGCGGCCCCTGCCAGGTAGAGGACGCGCCCCGCCCCCTGCGCGTCGAGGGTGGTGGGATAGGTCTGAGGGTAGGAAGCACTCCAGTCCGTGGTCGTGTAGCCCCCGCGGATGGTGAGCGACTTGTCGATGTAGACCACCTGCGTCACACCCGCGCGGGCCTCGACGCCGGTGTAGACCCCCGTGGCCACGCGTATCTCGTCGCCATCCACCGCGGCGTCGACGGCAGCCTGTACACTCGCGTGGTCGCAGCCGCCGCTGACACAGACCGTGAGGAGGCTGCCCGCCGCAGGCGCGGACGGGAAAAGCCCATCCGCCTGACCGTCCGCAGCATCAGCCACCGCTGCCGCTGTCGGTGTCGACGGCCCGCCCAGCGCCCAGAGCAGGGCCAGCACAAGCCCCACCCCGAGCGTCAGGGCGACGCCGGGTCGCGCTGGCAGTCGTCTTGCCGCCGCAGCTACCCCTTCAGTCGTTCGCCTCACCAAGCCCTCGCCATCCTAGTAAGGACTTCCGTCCTTCCGCCGCCGTTGTAGTAAGGACTTCCGTCCTTCCGCCGTTGCAGTGGACGTAGGGCGGTTTTGCTAACCGCCGCCGCACGATTGTAGTCAGGACTTCAGTCCTTCCCCTCACCCATCCCTCGCCATCGTAGTAGGGACTTCAGTCCTTCCGCCGTTGCAGTGGACGTAGCACGAGTGTAGCAAGGACTTCAGTCCTTCCCCTCACCCTTCACGCACCTCCACCGGGAGATAGACCCTCTTCAAAGCCCCCTGCGCCCAGTACTCATCCACACCCAGGTCGGGAATCCCGAACCGCGGTTCGTGATCCACGTCCGAGCCCACCCCGGCCATCACCCCGGCGTCGATCGCGGCAGAACCGGTCATCACGTGATATCCGTCGGCGGCGAAAGCGGGTGTGCCGGTGATCGCGTGGTTGACCGTGAAGCTACCGTCGCCGGCGTAGCCTGCCGTCGTGTTGCTGTACCACAGAACCCCGTTCAACGTGGCGGTGCTGCCGGCCGTAGCGAAGACGCCCACCGCGTGACTGACCACGACGGTGTTCGTGACCCACAGGCTGCCCGGCGAGACCCGGATGCCGTTTCCCGCGCCGCCCGTGTTCCGGGCGAACGTCGCGTGAACCAGGCGCGCCGAGGCCTCGACCGCATGGAGGCCAATTCCAGCAGTCCCGAAGAAGCTCTGGTTATCCGCCACCACGCTGTTCGTCAGCCCAACATCGCTCTCGTCCAGGAACAAGCCCGCGCCGCCATCATAGGCGGTGTTGTCGGTGATGCTATCGCCTATCAGGCTCGCATCGCTGTCGTAGACCGACACGCCTCCGCCCCATTCATAGCACGTGTTCCCTGTCATCCGGTTGCCCGCAAGCTGCACACCCTCACTCGCATTCAGGAAGAGACCAGCTCCACGGCTGTCAGCTGTGTTGCTGACGAAGGCGTTGCCCAAGAGGGTAGCTGTGCTACGCCGGATGTGCGCCCCGCCGCCGGAGCTAAATAGCGTCGTGTTGCTCTGGAACAGGTTGTCGTCAAGCGTCAAGCTGCTGCGATCAGCGTAGAGACCGCCGCCACCCGAGTACCACCCGCCGCCATTCGCGCTATTGTCCTCCAGCCGGTTGCCGCGGACCTCGGCCTGGCAGAGTTTCAGGTAGACGCCGCCCCCGTACCCGGGGTCGAACGGGCCCGAACCCTGCGCCACGCTGTCGGCAATCTGGTTGCCGATCAGACTCACTTCAGCGTCCTCGGCATAGATACCCCCGCCCATCACAGCGAAGCCTCGTACGATCTCGAAACCCTCGATCGTCACGCTGATGTCGCCTATGATGGTGAAGGCCCGCCCTCCCCATTGAGCGTCCAGGGTCGTCGAATGCGCCTCCGGGTTCGCATCGGACCAGTTCGTGGTGACGTACCCCCCCCGAAGGTCCACTGTCTTGCTAATGTAAGCGAGCTGCACCTCGTCGTCGCGCTCCAGCACGCCGGTGTAGGTGCCCGAGGCCACGCGGATCTCGTCGCCGGCAGCCGCCGCGTCCACGGCGTCCTGCAAGGACGCGTGGCAGGGGGTCGCGCCGCCGCAAGCGCCTCCCGGTGCGACGTAGTGCACCGCGGTCGCGGCGTCGGTCGCAGCGGCGGCCGACAGGGCCAGAAAGCCGGCCGCCAGCCCGCACCCCAGCAGAAGGGTGGTGAGTAGCCTGCCCGTGATTGCTCCAGGTCTGCGAATCATAGGATAAACAGGGATGGCGGTTAGCAAAACCGCCCTACGTCCACGATAACAGCGGCGGCGGCCAGCAAAACCGCCCTACGTCTACTACAACCCCGCAGCGGCGGCTGGCAGAGCGGCCCTAAGTCTGACTTTCGCGGCCGCCATCATA
>JASFVG010000147.1:0-10395 GCA_050049955.1 Anaerolineae bacterium
ATCTCAGGCTCTTATACGAAGCTACCTTCCGCGTCCACGGGCGGCCCCGCGTACACAGACGTACACAGTGCACTCAAAGCCACGACCGTGACGAGTGTTGCGACCAGCATCTTCTTCATGTTTCGATCTCCTTTCGTAGTTGCTTCCCGTGAACTGACTTCTTCTCAGCGTCTGCTCACCATCGAAAAATGCAGTCGTCACCTCCTTGGCGTTCAACCTAGATTCCTTCGTGATGGCCAACCACACCCCGGTTGGCCCGAACGGAAGGCCCGGGGGCGATGGCCCCATTGGCCGTTCCTTGCTGCATCGTAAGGCACCGACCGTACCTTGGCTCCAACCACACTCTAGCAGCCAGGCGCGTGAAAACCGTGTGATGACCGTGGAATCGACTTGTGCCTATGCTCGGCTCCTGTATAATGGCGGAGGTTCTACCTGAGCGCGCAAGTCCTTCCGGATGGCCCTCCTCCTCCATCGCTGCGCGCATCCAACTACGCCGTCCCTCTAACGCTGGAGCACGGGAAGAACAGAGTGGCCCGCTTGTGCATACGCTCGCTGGGACAGTTTCGGGTCTCCCTGGATGGCGAGCGCGTGCGCCGCTTCGAGACGAAGAAGGTCCAGGCGCTGCTTGCGTACCTGGCGGCGGAGCCGGGCAAGCCGCACCAGCGCGAGTTCCTCTCAGAGATGCTCTGGCCCGACCGTCCGCAGGGTGCGGCCCGCGCCAACCTACGCCACACCCTCAGCGCCCTCCGGCGAGCGATCAGGGATCGCTCGGCCCCGAAGAAGGCGGGCACCGACCTCGCTTTCCTGCTCGCCACCCGGGAGACGATCCAGATAAACCAGGAAGCGGATGTCTGGGCTGACACCGCTGCCTTCCTGGAGCTGCTAGAGGGGCCAACGTCGGCTGATCGGCTGCCGATTGCGCGACTCGAGGAAGCGGTGAGGCTCTACCGGGGGCCGTTCCTGGAGGACGTCTCTCTTCCGGACAGCGATCTGTTCCACGAGTGGCTCCTGCTGGAGCGCGAGCGGTACCGACGTCAGGCGGCCGATGCCCTCTCCCGCCTCGCCGTCTGCTACGAGATCCAGGGGATGTTTGGGCGCGCGCTGGGACACGCGCAGAGCCAGCTGGAACTGGAGCCGTGGGATGAGGGGGCACACCGGCAGGTGATGCGCCTGTTGGGTTTCAGTGGGCATCGGGCGGCTGCGCTGGCTCAGTACGACGCCTGCCGTAGTCTTCTGGCAGGGGAACTGGGCGTCAAGCCCGAGGCGGAGACGACGGCGCTGTTCGAGCGAATCAGGGACGACAGGCTGGAGACGCCTGCCGGGATGCGGGAGCCGCCATTGCCCTTCGCCGCCCCAGGCTTTCTTGAGGAAGACACTGGGGAGGCCGCAGCTCCCGAGCAGACGGTGTTTGTGGCCCGGGAACGGGAGTTGGCCCGGCTGGGGCGCTTCCTAGACCAGACGCTGCGCGGAGAGGGTCGTGTGGTCCTTGTCACAGGAGGCCCAGGCCAGGGGAAGACGGCTCTGCTGGGCGAATTCGCCCGGCGCGCGCCAGAGGCAGATCCTGACCTGTTGGTGGCCCGGGGGCACTGCAGCGCATACGCGGGCATAGGCGATCCCTATCTGCCTTTTCGTCACGTCCTGGCCATGCTGACCGGAGACGTGGAGGCCCGCTGGGCCGCGGGCGCGATAAGCCGAGACGACGCCCTGCGGCTCTGGGGGGCGCTGCCGGCGGTGGTGGAGGCCCTGCTCTCCCGCGGGCCCTCACTAATCGGCACCCTCCTTCACGGCGAAGCCCTCCTCTCCCGGGCTGCCGCCGTCCTGCCCCATCGGGTTGACTGGTTGGAGCGACTCCAAGCGCTCGCCACGCGGGTTAGTGATGGCTCGGCTGAGTTCGAACAGAGCTTCCTCTTCGAGCAGTTGACGAATGTGCTGCACGCCCTGGCTGACCGGCACCCATTGGTCCTGGTGCTGGATGATCTCCAGTGGGCCGACAAAGCGTCCGTGGGCTTGCTGTTCCACCTCGGGCGGCGGCTCTCCGGAAGGAGGATCTTAATCGCCTGCGCCTATCGCCCCGAGGAGGTAGCCCTCGGTCGCTCCGGCGAGCGCCACCCTCTGGAGGTGGCATTGCACGAGCTCAGGCGCTTGTTCGGGGACGTCTGGGTAGACCTAGACCGAGTTGACGAGGCTTCCGGCCGCGGGTTCGTGGATGCCTTCGTCGACTCGGAGAGAAACCGACTGGGAGATGGGTTTCGAGCTGCCCTGTTTGAGCGCACCAGAGGGCATCCGCTGTTCACCATTGAACTGCTGCGCACGATGCAGCAGCGTGGAGACTTGGTGCAGGATGCTGGCGATGGCGCCTGGGTCGCGGGGTCGACGCTCGACTGGGAGATGCTTCCCGCCCGCGTCGAGGCAGCGATCGAACAGCGGGTCAGCCGCTTGGACCCTGAGTTGCGGGAAATCGTCAGCGTGGCCAGCGTGGAGGGGGAGGAGTTCACGGCCCAGGTCGTGGCCAGGGTGCGCGGGATGGCCGAAGGACCGCTACTCCGCCGACTGACCCAGGAACTGGAGACACAGCATCGCCTTGTGAGAGAACTTGGTGAGGTGCGAGCCGGGCCACGACGCATGGATCGCTTCCGGTTCGGCCATATCCTCGTTCAGAACCACGTCTACCAGCGCCTCGGCCGCGGGGAGCAACGCATCTTGCACGGAGAGGTCGCTGCTGCTCTCGAGGACCTCCACAGAGAACAACAGGACGAGATCGCCGTTCGGCTGGCCCACCACTTCCATAGGGCGGGCGACGACCGCCGGGCCTTCCGCTACTACACGCTGGCGGCTGAGAACGCCGCCCGCGCCTACGCAAGCCAGGAGACCGTCGAGCACTATGCGCGTGCCCTCAAGGTGGCTGAGATGGTCTCGCCGGATGCCGCAACGTTGGTCGGCCTGCACCGCGGCCGAGGCCTGGCCCACGAGAGGCTGGGCCACTTCGATCTGGCCCGCAGCGACCACGGCGCCATTCTTCGGATCGCTCGCGCGGCTGGCCAACTCCGCTTGGAGTGGCGAGCCCTGATCGACCTGGGGAAACTGTGGGCCTCTCGTGACTATGAGCAAACGCGTGTGCATTTCGAGCGGGCGCTGGAGCTGGCCCGTCGGATGGATGACCCGGTGGCTCTGGCAGCCAGCCTGAACTGGATGGGCAATTGGAACGCGAATATGGAGGACTCGCCAAGGGCGGTGGCGTGTCACGAGGAGGCCCTGGAAATCGTTGAGGTATTGGATGACCATAGAGCGCTGACGAGAACGCTCGATTTGCTAGGGCTGGCTTACCTATTGGGGGGAGACCACGGGGCCGGCCTCCCTCACTATGACCGAGTGATCGCCCTCTGCCGGGGGATGGATGACCGCCCCCGCCTGATCACCGGCCTTGTCGCCCGATCCGCCATGGTCTCGGAAATGGTCTTGCTCGCGTCGCTCCCGCCCGCTGAGCCCCCTGACGCCGTTCGCGATCTTGAGGAGGCCATCGGAATCATCCGGGAGATCGACTCGCCTGTGGACGAGGCGTGGGCGCACTGGGCGCTGGGACTCGTGCACACGGTACGGGGTCGATTCGGTCCTGCCCTGGGCATTCTGCAAGACGGACTGCGGACCGCATTAGCGATTGGACATCGAGAGTATGAGGTGGCGAACCGGTGCGCACTGGGGATGCTGTACGAACAGTTGTTCGCTCCGAAGCGGGCACAGCGGCAGCTCGAGAATGCCCTGGCCCTGACCGAAGACCTACGCTCTCGGCTCTGGATCACTCGCGTGAACGGAGCGCTGGCAGGGGCGCATCTCCTGACGGATGACCTGACAGTCGCCCGCACCTGTCTGGAGAGGGCACTCTCTCAGGAGACGCCCATGACCGGCGCGGGAACCCGGTCCTGCTGGGCCCGGCGGGCGGAGCTGGCGCTCGCCCGGGGCGACCCGGCCTCGGCGCTGGGCATCGCCGACGCCCTCATTGCGTCGGCTCCCGGTATGGCGCCCGGGCGCGTGATCACCTTCCTGTGGAAACTGAAGGGTGAGGCTCTTGGCGCTATGGGACACGTGGACAGAGCGGCTTCCCTGCTACTGGCGGCCATCGAGCACGCCGTGGTGACGGAAGAGCGCTTCCTCCTGTGGCAACTGCAGGCCAGCCTGGGGCAGTTGTGCCACACGTCGGGCCGGCAGTCCGAGGCGGAGGAGGCATTCTCCGAAGCGCGGTCGTCCATCCAGAACCTGGCCAACACCATACCCTCTGGAGACCTGAGGGACAGCTTCTTCCAAGGGGCTCTTGGTCGACTGGGACCCCATGGCTAGCCGCGGCTAGGCCCTTGGCAGGAGCAGTCGGCGGCACCACACTCCCAGCTACATTCGGTCCTTGGTCCGTGTCTAGGAGTAGGTGTACATAGAGAAAGGAGCGCAAGGTGGACAAGATAGAGCTGATGCAATACTCACTGGGATTCGCATTTGACCTCCTGCAGCAGGTCACCAGCGACCTCACGCAGGAGCAGGCAGACTGGACGCCACCGGGCGTAGCCAACCCGATCGGAGCGCTCTACTGGCATACGGTGGCGTACTCTGACCAGCTGGCCCACTCATTGTGTATGCCGCCCTTCAGGGACATCACGCCCGAGGAGTGGGCAACGGCCGGGGGGGCTAGCCGCGACCTGGAGATCGGGCAGGTGCCTCTTTGGAGAAGCGCTGGCTGGCAAGAGGAAGTGATCCTCAAGCCTCTTCCAGAGAACCCTAAGGACCCCTTCTGGAACCTGCGCGCAGCACCCGAGGGCCCCAGAGTTGCCCTGCCGGCGCTGCGCGACTATTCCCGGGCGGTCGCCCAAGCCCTCGACAGCTTTGTGGTCTCCCTCACGGCCGCGGATCTGAGCCGGACGATTAGCACCCCTATTGGCGACTACAGCATGGACGCCTTCATCGAGGTCTTCATCACCTGGCACATCAACGCCCACTGCGGCGAGATCGCGGCACTGAAGGGATGCCAGGGTCTGAAAGGCTACCCTTGGTAGCGAGACAGTCTGGCAAGGGCGACGCGGTCGCAAAGGACCATCGGCGGGGAAGGAAACGGCAGATGAGGAGAAGACTGTGAATACCCTCGAACTGACACAATACGCTCTGGGCTTCGCCTTTGACCTCCTGGAGCAGGTTATCGGCGACCTGACGCAGGAGGAGGCGGACTGGATGCCGCCCGGCACCGCAAACCCCATCGGTTCCCTCTACTGGCACATCATATCCTACGTCGATGAACTCGTACACGATTGGGCGATTGGTGGACGGTCCCTCAAGGAGGTGGCCGGCTGGGAAGGTAGGGTCGTCACTACTATGCCGCCAAGGGACCCAGAAGACCCTATGGGGGAACTGCGGGCCATCCGCGAGGGGCTCCGTGTCGACCTGCCTACAATGCACGATTACGCACAGGCGACGCGCCAGGTCCTTGAGGACTGGCTGGCCACTCTGACGCCGGAGGACCTGGACCGCACGATAGAAACCACCATCGGCGAGCTCAACCTGGCCCAGATGCTGGCGGCCTACGTCGTCTGGCACATCAACGTGCACTGCGGTGAGATCGCGGCGTTGAAGGGGTGCCAGGGTCTCGCGGGCTATCCCTGGTAGCTGACGCTACGCCGCTCGGCTGCGCACTACAAACCCATCTCGTTCGTAGTCCGGCGCGCAGCGCAGATGTAGGGCGGGTTTGCTGCCCGCCACGCCAGGGCCACTCCCATACCTTGGGGCGCGGCTGTGTAGCGCGCTACCAACCCACCACGCATGCGTAGCGAGTCTCTAGTTGACGCTGTCTCCCCCATATGATGAACTGGAGCCATCGAGGCGGAGAAGCTGGCACACAACATCAGCCTGTACCCAGCAACCTCGCCTACGGAAGTTCATCGCGCGGCGGACTCCCTCTCCATTCCTATCCGGCCAACTCTGCGGCCCGGGTCGCAGCCCGCAGACCCACTTCAGCGCCATCAGCCGTCCCGGCCACCGCCAGCGCTACCCGACTACTGCCCTCAAGCGAGTTGGCACACCGATCAACGATCCTCCTGAGGCTGCGGTGACGAGGGAAGTGCTCGGCCCGCATGCCTGCGAGATAGCCATCAGTCCAACCAAGTCAATGATCCGCCACTCAATGGGGGGTGCCGGAGCCATCGAGGTGGCGGTCTGCGTGAAGACCGTTGGACAGGGTACGGTCCCCCCATGATCAATCTGCACAACCCGGACCCCGAGAGCGCCCTTGGCCACGTCCCGGAGCGCGCGCGGCAGATCGAAGGCCGGGTCACCCTTTCCAACTCCTTCGGCCTGGGCGGTCAGAACGCCCGTGCTGCACTGGGCCGCTTCTAGGAATGGGCTTCTAGTCAGTGATAGGGAGGAAACGAAAACACCTGTCGAAACCTCGCCGCGTCGGCGATTCACAGTCGCCTGGTCTGGTGGTATCCAAAGGGACGATGAGGCCCCGGTTCTCTGTCCTGGGACCGACTGATAACTCGACGCCGGCTGCGCGACCGTCGAACTAGCGTTACTCTTCCCGCACGCCGGCCATCATCAGCCCCAGCTGCTCGGGCGTGGCCTCCTCGCCATCCACAATGCCCATGATCTGCCCCTCGTAGATGACGGCGATCCGGTCCGATAGGGCCAGCACCTCGTCCAGGTCCTCCGAGATGAGCAGGATCGCCATGCCCTTTTCGCGCTGCTCCAGGAGCCGGGCGTGGACGTACTCGGTGGCTCCGATGTCCACGCCGCGCGTGGGCTGCGCGGCGATCAGGACCCTGGGCTCGCGCGAGAGCTCGCGGGCCAGCACCACCTTCTGGATGTTCCCGCCCGACAGGCTCTTGGCCGGCGTGTCGTGCGATGGTGTCTTCACCTGGAACGAGCGGATAAGCTTCTTGGCATACTCGCTGATGACCCGTAGAAACAGCAGACCCCTGCGGGAGAAAGGGTCTTTGTGATGGTCGCGAAGCACGACGTTCTCGGCCACCGAGAACTCCTGGATCATGCCGTCCTTCATCCGCTCCTCTGGGATGTAGGCCATCCCCCGGTCGGTGCGGGTACCTGGCAGCAGATCGGTGATCTCCTGGCCCTCCATGAAGACCTCTCCCTTGGGCAAGGGCCGCAGACCGGTGATGACCTCGGCCAGTTCTCGCTGACCGTTTCCCGATACGCCCGCCAGGCCCAGGATCTCGCCCGCGTGGACGGCCAGATCCACGCCACGCAGGGCCGGGGTCTCACGGTCACTCAGGGCGTGCAGCCCCTGGAGCACCAACCGGGCCTCGCCCGGTTCCAGGTCGACGCGGTAGGGCTTCATGGTCACGTCGCGTCCGACCATCATCTTGGCCAGGCTCTCCTTCGTGCAGCCACGGATGTCGCAACTGTCCACCCTCCGGCCGTCGCGCAGCACCGTCACCCGGTTGCAGATGTCGAGTACTTCGTGCAGCTTATGGGAGATGAAAATGATGGCGTGGCCGTCCTGCGTCATCTGGCGAAGCGTCGTGAAGAACTCGTCCACCTCCTGGGGCGTGAGCACAGCCGTCGGCTCGTCGAGGATGAGCAGGGCGGCACCCCGGTAGAGCGCCTTAAGGATTTCGACACGCTGCTTCTGGCCTACGGCGAGCTGCCAGATGTAGGCTTCGGGGTCCACCCGCAGGCCGTAGACCTTCGCTAGCTCCAGGATGCGCTCTGACACGCGATCCAGGTCAGTGAGAGGCCCTCGCGACGAAGGCAGGCCCAGGGCGACGTTCTCGGCCACGGTCAGCGACTCAACCAGCATGAAGTGCTGGTGAATCATGCCGATGCCCAGCTCGATGGCGTCCGTCGGCGAGTTGATAGTCACCGGCTCGCCATTCATCCAAACCTCGCCCTCGTCCGGCTCGTACATCCCGTACAGGACCTTCATCAGCGTGCTCTTCCCGGCTCCGTTCTCCCCCAACAGGGCATGGACCTCGCCGGCGCGCACGTCGAAATCGACACGGTCATTGGCCAGCACCCCGGGGAAGCGCTTCGTGACGCCCTTCATCTCAAGTTGATCGATGCGAGGGCGGCCAGAAGGTACAGTCTTTCCATTGCTGTTTGTCATCGCCTGCTCCTGGCACGTGATGCGTGAAGCGCGAGACGAGCGTCCTCGCTTCACGCACCACGTTCTTGCCCTAACCTATTCGCCTATCGGCACGGTGATAGATCCATCAACGATCCCCTGCACCGTTTCCTCCGCCAACTGCTTCACGTCGGCCGGAAGGTCGAAGTCGGGGTTGTACTCCATCACCTCGCCCCCATTCTCCAGGGTGATGACGTAGGCCTTGCCACCGTATACCTCCTGGTCCATCTGCTCGATGATGTCGTTCAGGACCACCGTCCAATCGTAGATCTGATTGGCTACGACAATGCTCGGCGCCAGCGAGGTCTGGCTGGCCTGCGTGCCGAACCATAGCACACCGTTCTCCTCGGCCTTTCCAATGGCACCAACGACCATCTGTGCCGTGCCGGCCAGCACGTCGGCCCCGGCAGAGATGTGCGTGCTGGCCGCCTCGGAGGCCAACGCCACGTCGGAGAAGGATCCGATGTAGTTGACGTTGACCTGCGCATCGGCGTTGGTCGCCTTCACGCCGGCTACAAAGCCATCGATGTACAGCTTGGCGTCCCCGGTCTCGATCGGGCCCACCACCCCAATGACGTTGCTCTTCGTCAGTTTGGCAGCCATAACACCGTTGACGTAGCCACCCTCGTGGGACGCGGCCTCGTAGGCGAAGACGTTGTTGATGCCCTCGCTGACGAAGGTGTCCACCGTGGTCCCGTGAGCGAAGGCCGTCTTCGGGAAGTCGGGCGCGATCTCCTTGAGCGAGCTGCCGTACTGCGAGCCGTGGGCGATGATCAGGTCATAGCCCTCCGACGCGTAGTCGCGGATGGCGGCGGCTGCGTCGTCTACGACGAACATGTTCTCCGAGTAGACCAGCTCCATCTGCTCCTCGCCGCCCATGTCTTCCTGGATCTTGGTCAAGGCGCCGTACATGCTCTGGCTGAACGCCAGGTCGTTGATGGTGCTGGGCATAATCACAGCCACCCGAAAGACGCCGGCCTCTTCACCGCCGCCGGCTCCCGCGCAGCCGCCGGCCAGCAAGGCCAGCAGAATGAACGGTACAACCCAAGTGCGCTTACGTAACATCTCTGTTTCCCTCCTGTCTAGTTGTGTATCGCTGAAGGCTCTTATTGTATCAGAACCCGGCTCACCGCGCTGAGACTTCCCTTGCAAGAATCGTCTCTATTTCCACCTCCGTCCGTTTGCGGTCGGGTGATATTCTACACCACCGAATTGCCCAGAAAGGTGTCCTCTATGCTCCAGCCTACCCCTCACGTTCAAAAGGTCGGGTCAGCGCCGAGGGCGAGCGCACCCGCTGGACCGTCAGCACAAGGGCAATGATGGTCAGGATATAGGGCATCATCACCATGAGATCCGAGGGGATGGGCACGCCCTCTACCTGGAGCCGGAGCTGGAGGGCGTTGACCATGCTGAACAGTAGAGCACCCAGCATCACCCCAAGCGGCCGCCAGCCACCGAAATAGACCAGGGCCACGGCGATGAAGCCCAGTCCGCTGGTCATGTTCTGCTGAAAGACGTTGAGCAGGCCGACGGACATCGATGCGCCAGCGACGCCCGCCAGAAGGCCACCCACCGTTACCGTGATGTAACGCACCTTGGCGACGCTCACGCCCAGTGAGTCAGCGGCCTCGGGATTCTCGCCCACCGCCCGGATCTTCAGGCCCAGAGTGGTCCTCTGCAGCACATAGTGGGCAACGGGCACCAGGGCGAAGGCGACGTAGACCAGGATGTTCTGCCGGAAGAAGATCTCTCCGATGACTGGGATGTCGCTCAGAACGGGGATGCGAAGCGGCGCGAAGCCACTGACGGTCTCAACTGTACCCAGAAGCATCTGGAAGAGCAGGGTGCTCATCCCCAGCCCGAACAGGTAGAAGCCGATGCCGCTGATGCCCTGCTCAGCCTGCAGGTTGATGCTGACGAAGGCCATAGCTACGCCCATCACCGCGCCGACCACCACGGCAGCCAGCATGCCCAGCCACACGCTGCCCGTCTGAAAGGTGACGTAGAAGGCGGCAAAAGCCCCCATGAGCATCTGGCCCTCGACTCCCAGATTGAGTACGCCGCTGCGCTGGCTCAGCGTCTCTCCGATGGCGGCGTAAAGGTAGGGTGTAGCCAGCCGGATGCCGGATGCCAGGATGCCGATGAGGAATGAAGCGCTCACAATGCCTTCCATCACGACACCTCCGATTCCGCGGCCAGGGCCGGCTCCCGCTCGTCCTTCTGTGTGGATTCGATCAGGCGTCTGCGCTGCCGTCGCCGCCGCCATATCTCACTGCTCACCA
>JASFVG010000148.1:0-10334 GCA_050049955.1 Anaerolineae bacterium
TGAGGGCTCGGTAACGGCTGTACCAGTGGCCCGAGAAATCATAGCCCACTACTTCGACGCTGGTGCGGAGGATGAGACCGCGCCCTGACCGCGTCTCGCGCCTAACCCTAGTCGGCGGGGCAGGACTGATCTGGGGGCTGGGACTGGCTCGCCTGGTGGCGGAGGCATGCCGCCGGACCGCGCTTTTCACCTCGCTGCCGCTCGTAGCCCTGCTGGGCCTCGGCTGTGCCGGCGTACTCCTGGTAGCACAGCTCATCGGGCCCAGCGCTTCGCGTAGCACTCATTACCTTCCCCTCGCCCTGACGGCCCTCTACACCGTGGGCGTGGTGTCCGGGCCGCTGGCCGGTGGCGTGCTCGTGGCTGGCTCGGCAGGGCTGACGGTTGTGGGAGCCCTTCAAGAGGAGGGCCGAGGGCGGAGGCGATGGTTGGCGCCTGGGTGTCTGTTGCTTGTGACCCTGGGCCTCTACGGGACCACACTGCTTCCCTCAGTCGGCGAGGCCGACACCCTCGAGTTCCAGGTGGTGGCGGCCAAGTTGGGGATAGCCCACCCGACAGGGTATCCACTGTACGTACTTCTGGGGAAACTGTTCACTCTGATCCCTGCCGGGAGCGTGGCTTGGCGGGTGAATCTCGCATCGGCTGTCTTCGCGACTGGCGCTGTCCTGGTGGTCTATCGCGTGGTTTGGCACTTGACCGAAAGGCCGTTGATCGCTTTGCTGGGCGCACTCAGCCTCGCTGCATCGCGTACGTTCTGGTCTCAAGCAGTTGTCGCGGAGGTCTACACCCTACACAACCTGTTGCTAGCTACGATTCTGTTACTCGCCCTTCGGAAGGACGGGGCGCGCGAGTGCAGTGGCCTTCGGCAGGCTCGTCGGTGGCAAGTCATAGCCTTCCTCTTGGGGCTTGGACTGACGAACCATCTCACGACCGTGCTTGTCGTTCCTTCCGTGGGTCTTGCAGTGCTTTGGAATCGGCCCCGCCTAAGGGCTCGAGACTGGCTGGTGGCAGCTGGCCTGACGTTGCTGGGGCTCTCTGTGTCCCTGTTCATCCCCATACGCTGGCCTGCGCTGCACCAGGGCCAAGCGCTTTCGCTCCGCGAATTCGTGGTCTACGTGACGGGTGGGCAATTCCACGGGGCTCTCCGCTTGGCGGCGTGGAGTGATGTGGGCCGCTGGCAGATTGTTGGCCGGCTGCTGCACGAGCCGTTTGGCTGGGCTGGCATAGTCCTCGCTGCACTGGGTGTGGGACACCTGGGGGCGAGGCGCCGTCAGGCACTGGCTGTGACGGGTGTCTTGTTCGTGGCATTCCTGACCTATGGATTGGTCTACATCGTTCCCGACATCGGCGTCTTTCTCCTTCCTGCGCACGTTGTTCTTGCTGTGTGGATGGGCTGCGGCGCGGCCTGGCTTGCCGAGTTGCCGGCACGCAGACCCATGCCTCGAGTTGCGCTGGTGGTTGGGCGAATCTGGCGGCCCGCTGTGGCGGCGCTGTACGCCCTGATCCCCCTCAGCCGGATCTGGATTAACCTGCCCGTGGTTGATCGGAGCGGTGACTGGGGCGGATATGCGTGGGGCCGTTACGCGCTCACGCGGCCGCTTGAAGAACGTGGTGCAATCCTCGCAGATACGAAGAAGTTCGCGCCTCTGTACTATCTTCAGCAGGTCGAGGGGCTACGCCGCGACCTGGACATCGTGGTATTGGGCAACGAGCAGCTCTACCGAGAGGATCTGTCGCGTCGTTTGGCAGTTGGACAGGCGGTCTATCTGGCGCGCTACCTGCCTCACTTGGAGTCGTTCTACCTGCGATCTGTCGGGCCGCTCGTGCAGGTGGTAGACGGGCCGCCCGGCGGTCAATCTGAGAGCAGCCAGTCGCGAGGTCAGCAGCTAGCGGGCGTGGGGGCGGGAATTCGGCTGTTGAGCGGGGAGGTGGATGCGGATCCGCTAGACCGGTCGGTGTACCACGTGACGCTTAGGTGGCAGTCCGACGTTGCGGTAGAAGAGGACCTGGAGGTGCGCCTGCGACTTGTGAGACCGGGCGGTGAGGCGCATTGGACCAGCGCCGGGCGTAGGCCTGTGGGGGGACTTTACCCGACGAATGCTTGGCCTGTCGACGTCCCCATAGTGGATTACCATGAGCTTGCGATTCCCGAGTGGCTACCGCAGGGTGCATACGACCTTCAGGTGGGGTTGTTCCGACCGTTTGACGATCCTCCCTTGACGTCGGAGGATGGGACGGCCGCCTGGCTGACGGTGCGGAATGTGACCCTGGTACCGCCAGCTGATCCCGAGCCGTTGCCACGTTGGCAGCTCATCAGCTTCGGGGGGCGGGCATGGTTGACAGGTTTGGATTTGCCCGATGAAGTGGCGCAATCGTCTCCGTGCGCGGTCGATTTCGGATGGCGCGGCTTCGGCGAGGAGACGCGTGCCCAGCTGTGGTGGCAACCTGTTGCGACCGCCAGCGATGCAGCCCGGCCACCGGACGCTGATGCCACGGTATTCACGGTGAGCCCCGGGACAACGCGTAGTCGTCACGTTCTGCCGGCTCCAAGCGAGGTGGGTACCTTCACACTCAACGTAGGTTTGGTCGACGAGCCTGCCCGCTGCAGGTGGCTCGCCCGTCCCAGCAGCGGGTGCGCGCTGTCTGAGGTGACGGTGGTCTCAGGGTATGAGGGCCAGGCAAACTATGGGGACCGGATTGCGCTTGTGGACGCCGACATCACTCTTGATACCGCGGCGCCGGGTGACTCGATTCCGGTGGTGCTGCAATGGCGCGGGCTGCGAGCCATGGAAGAGAACTACACTGTGTTCGTGCACCTTGTGGGACCTGCTGGCAGGCTCCACGGGCAGGTGGACAGCTGGCCGGTTCAGGGTACTTATCCGACTCGGCAGTGGACATCGGGAACCGAGGTGACGGATGCTTACGAGGTGCAACTGGACGCCAGCGCTCCGACTGGCCCCTACCGGATCGAGGTAGGCTGGTACAACCTCGATACGATGCAGCGACTACAGGTTGTCGATGAACGGGGTCAACCGGTAAGGGATTCGTTCGTTGTTCGCGTCTTCGAAGTTGCGGAGTAGCGTGAGCACGCGGCGACACCTGAGAGTCATTCGAGGGATTACCGTGATGCTGCCAATCCACGAGGCGCTACACGGAGCGTCCGTTCGTTCCGGTAGGTGACCTGCCCTGGGCGAGCGCCGGGTGGACGCTTGACGAACCGCCGCTCGGTAGCGTCGACATCGACTTGGGGGTTGCCACGCGCTGACGAGTAGTAGGCCGCGAGGCTAGCGGCCTGGCGGATCACGTCCTCCGGGACCGTGCGGCCGCCACGCTTGACGAGGACGTGGGCACCCGGCAGGCCCCGAACGTGGAGCCACATATCGTCTGCCTTGCCCCTCCCGAACGTGACCTCCTCGTTCTGTACGGCGTTTCTTCCTACGAAGACGGGGAACCCCGCGATATCGAAGCGCCGCGGCCTCTGCACCATTCCACTACTACTGTTCTTCGGCTTGCTCGCTGTCCAGCCTGCCTTGGCCAAACCCTCGTGCACCGCGTCGATCTCGGGGCGAGACTCGGCTAGGGTGAGGTCGGCGTCGAGCTGCCTGAGGTAGGCAAGATCTGCCTTCAGGGCACGAATGCGGGCCGGGACGCGGCTCGCGGCGCGAATGGCTTTCCGATACCGCTTGAATGCGGCCTGGGCATTCTCGACTGGCGAAAGGCTAGGGTCCAGGTCGATGCTGCGTGGCCGGCCATCATAGCCCGGTAGAAGGGCGCGAGATGCCCCAGCGTCAATGCGATGTTGATAGGTGAGCAGCAGCTCTCCTTGCTCGCGGAGGGCATCAATCTCCGACTCCTCTATGACCTGGGTGCTAACCTGATGTAGAGCGTGCTGGACGCGGCTGGTGGCCTGCGCAATCAGTTGCCGCACGGCCCTACGCGCGGCGGCATAGGCGTCCACGCCGGAGCGTTGCTGAAAGTACGCCCACATAGCCCGGCTAATGCTGGAGACAGGCTGGCAGTGCTCGAATTGGGTGAGCTCGTAAGGCGCGAAGGCGATCGTCTGTCCCTGCGCATCTGTTGCGATGTGGGGCCTCCAGCTCCCGTCGCTCAGGGGCGCGAAGAGGTCTTCCAGGACGTGGGCCAGCTCCGCGGCAGGGGCGGATCCAACCGGGCCCCCGGGGTCCCGGACAAGCCGGGCTGCTACCTCGCGGCCAACTGTGGGGCTGATCCCGTAGAAGCGGGTGGCAAGGACACGATGAAGCGGCCAGCTGGGATCCACGGAGGACAGGATTCCGGCCCACACGTCGGTCGCTACGTGCACGGGCGGAATGCGTCCCGGCGGTGGGGGCGGCGGCTGATAGGGTTGAGCTGGCAGCGTGACCCTGTAGCGATTCAGCTCCGGGCCGACGTGCTTGACGGCCTCCAGCACGCGTCCACCTGGTCCAACCAGGATGATGTTGCTGTAGCGGCCAATTAACTCGGCGACAAGCTGGCACCGTCCAGCGTCACCGTGGAAGTGGAGCGATAGGATGCGCTCCCAGGGTGGCTGGGCTACGTCGACCAGGGTGCTGTCTCGCACCCACTTGCGCAGAAGGAGGAGCAGAGGTGAGGCAGCGGGCACGCCGCGGCGTATCTTCTGGGGCACGAGCAGCATCCGCGGGTGTTGTGGATCAGCGCATAGCAGGAGTTGGTGACGCTGGCCTGCGTAGAGCTCAAGTCCGACGGAGCGCTGGTCCGGCAGGACAACCGCTTGGACGCGTGCGCCGAGAAGACCGTCGAGACGGTCGCGCAAGCACGCGAGGGTAAGGTGGTCGACGTGCATAGGACTGTCTATCGCAGGGCCGCAGCTGCAACAGAAAACGTCGCTGCTGCGTGCAGCGACGCTCTTTCAGTGAGTCGGCAACGCTCGATGCAGCCGGCTCGGCCCGTAGTCAGAGGCTGGGTGGCGTATTAGCGTTCCTGGAGGTCGTTCAACTGCTGCATGAGGCGGGCCTTCCGCCGAGCAGCTTTGTTCTTGTGAATGACGCCCTTCTGTGCAGCCTTGTCCAAAGCAGCCTGAGCTGCCTTCACGGCCTCCTGCGCCTCATCGAGACGGCCTTCGGCGATCAGTTGCCGAGCCTTCTTGTCGGCTGAGCGCGCTCGCCCCCGATGCACGCGGTTGACTGCCTGCTTGCGCCGCGAACTGCGGACCCGCTTCGCGGCTGATGGTTTGTTGGGCAACGGCACTACCTCCTCTGTTTCGTCAGAACTGATATGATCGACCAGTATTCTACAGTGAGTTGTCCGAATTGTAAAGCTGGATCCGGCAATGGTTTGACATAGGACCGCGATGGTGATAGACTTGCTTATTGGCAAATCATGTCAATAAGGGGACGGCATGGGCTGGGAAGAGACGTTGTCTAGGGCAGGCCATAGAATCACCGCGCCTCGAAGAGCGGTGGTGGCTGTGCTGGGGGCTGCGGAATCGCCGCTGTCGCCTCAACAGATCTGTGCTCGGGCGCATAGCCTCCACCCGAAGCTGGGCCTGAAGACGGTGTACAGGACGCTGGCTTTGCTAGATGACCTAGGTTTGGTGCAGCGTGTCCACCGGAGCAACGGCTGTCAAGCGTATGTGGCGACCTCGCCTGGACATCGACACCATATCGTCTGCCAGCAGTGTGGACGGACGGCGGAGTTCCTCGGGTCTGAGGACGTCAGAGCTCTGATCGATAGGGTAGAGGAGTCCACCCGCTTCCGCGTGGACGGACACCTGCTTCAGCTCTTTGGCTTGTGCCCGGACTGCCGAGGCAACCGCTCGTGAGCTGTAGATACCGCCGGACTTCGTGAATCAGCCTGCCTGGAAGCGCAAGGGATGGGTAGACGCGGATGAGGTTTTGGGGCTGCCATTTCAAAAGAATTCTCGCTGTGCTGACGCTTGGTTCAGCGCTGATCGGGGGCTGCACCCAAGGGCTGTCGTCCGACCCTCCCCAAAGACCGGTGATCACGGTGAGCATCATCCCGCAGCGTTTCTTTGTCCAGCAAATCGCGGGTGACCGCGTAGAGGTGAATGTGATGGTCCAGCCAGGGGAGTCCCCGGCAACCTATGAGCCCACGCCGGCACAGCTAAAGGCATTGAGTGCTTCCGACGGGTACTTCCATATCGGTGTGCCCTTCGAGAACGCGTGGCTACCGCGGATCGCCGCGGCAAACAGCGCTATGATTATGGTGGATACGGCAGAGGGAATCGATCGCGTGGGCGAAGGCGAGAACCCGGATCCACACATCTGGCTCTCGCCGAACCTGGTGAAGATCCAGGCGCGAACGATCTACGAGGCGTTGGAGGCGCTCGATCCCGCGCACGCCACTGAGTACGCTGCGAATCTGGATGCTTTCCAGGCTGAGATCGACGGCCTTGATGCTGACATCCAGGATTCGTTGGCGGGCATCGACCAGCGGCAGTTCATAGTGCTCCACCCTTCGTGGCGATACTTCGCGCGCGACTATGGGCTCGAGATGATTGCCGTTGAGGTGGGGGGACAGGAGCCCAGCGCGGCGGAGTTGGTGGCTCTCATCGACCGGGCGCGGAGGGAAGGCATTCGCGTCGTGTTCGCCCAACCGGAGTTCAGCACCAAGGCTGCAGAAACGATCGCCAACGAGATCGGGGGCGAAGTGCTGCTCATCAGTCCGTTGGCCGAGGATTGGATGGCCAACATGCGTAGTGTGGCCAACACGTTCGCCGAGGCCCTGAGCCAGTAGGGCCGCTACAGGTGACCGCGTCAGGGCTGCCCTGGCACCGAACAGGTCGCCAGGAATACCCGCGGGAGGGCCCTGGACCAGTGAACCTTGCGGCTCGCTAGGCCGAGCGGTTGAGTGGGGATAGACGGGAGAGGAAATGGACAAGGTAGCCGTGGGCCGCGACGCGATCACGATTAGACACCTCTACGCAGGCTATGATCATCAGATGATCCTGCAGGACGTGAGCCTCACCGTCAAGCCGCTTGACTTCATCGGGATCGTGGGTCCGAACGGCGGGGGCAAGACGACGCTGTTCAAGGTCGTGTTGGGCCTGATACCCGCTGTGAGCGGTGAAGTGCTCATCATGGGCAAGAGTGTTGCAGAAGGGCGCCGCCACATCGGCTACGTTCCCCAGCTCATGGCGTTCGATCGCGACTTCCCCATAAGCGTGTGGGAAGTGGTGCAGATGGGCAGGTTGGGCAGCCGTGGGCTCCTTCGCCGCTATACTGGTGAGGACAACCGGATTGTGGAGGATGCGCTGTCCCGGGTCGATATGTTGGAGCACGCGGACTTGCCCATAGGTGACCTTTCTGGAGGGCAGCAGCAGCGCGCCTACATCGCCCGTGCGCTTGCCACGGAGCCCGACATCCTGCTGCTGGACGAGCCGTTGGTAAGCGTCGATCCGCAAGTCAGTGCGAGCATCTACGAGCTGCTCCACGAGCTCAATGTAGAAACCACGATCCTCATCGCATCCCACGACATCGGGGCGATCTCGTCCCACGTCCACACAGTTGCCTGTCTCAATCGAAAGCTATTCTACCACGGCGAGGACCAGCTAACGCAGGAGATGCTCGAGCTGGCGTACCAGTGCCCTATTGACTTGATAGCTCACGGCGTGCCGCATCGGGTCTTCCGTGAGCATACGCCGGGGGGGAGTGAGACATGATTGTTGCCATGATGGAGGCGATGCGGTTTGGCTTCATGAGGCACGCGCTGGCAGCCGGTCTGTTGGTGAGCATCGCTTGCGGCATCGTGGGCACGCTCATCGTGGTCAAGAGACTCGTGTTTGTAAGCGGCGGCATCGCGCATGCAGCCTATGGTGGCATTGGGCTGGGCTATTTGCTAGGCATCAACCCCGTCGTGGGAGCCATTGGCTTCAGCCTGGTCGCCGCCCTGGGGATGGGTGCAATCCAACGAAAGACGGGTGAGCGTGCGGATACGCTGATTGGCGTTACGTGGGCCATCGGCATGGCCCTAGGCGTTGTCTTCGTCGATCTGTCCCGTGGCTACAAGGCCGACCTGATGAGCTACCTGTTCGGCAGCATCCTAGCGGTGCCAGCGGGCGACCTCCTGCTTATGCTGATCCTCGACATCGTGATTGTCTTGCTCGTCGTGCTGTTCTACAAGGAACTCCTCGCTGTGACGTTCGACGAGGTCTTCGCCACGGTGGAGCGCGTCCCGGTAGCGGCTATCTACTTGCTGCTGATGGGCATGATTGGTCTGACGGTGGTGATGCTCATGCGCGTGGTGGGTTTGATTCTGGTCATCGCTATGCTGACGATCCCGGCAGCGGTGAGTGGGCAATTCGTGCGGGACCTGAAGAGGACGATGGTGCTCGCCATCGGATTAGGTGCCGTCTTCGTTACGGTCGGGCTCTGGCTATCCTATTTCCTCAACTTGACGTCAGGCGCCGCTATCATCCTGCTCTCCGGCACGGCCTACCTGGCAAGCCTGGCTTTGCACGCGCTCGCGCAGCGGAGGCAGGCCGCAGGACGGCCGCACACACCTTAGGGGGCTACTCGTGGCAGACAAGCCCGTGCGCTACGTCGCTGCCGGGGGCGTCATCGTGGACGGGGACCGCGTGTTGGTGCTCGATCGTCCCGGGCGGGCCGAGCTCCGGTTGCCCAAGGGCCACCTGGAGGAAGACGAGACGGTCAGGCAGGCAGCGCTGCGTGAGGCAACGGAGGAGAGCGGGTATACCGATCTGGTCGTACTTGGTGATCTGGGTAGTCAGTGCGTCGAGTTCGACTACAAGGGGCGTCACGTGGCGCGCGTGGAGCGGTACTTCCTCATGAGGCCCACGGGGCCCGGGCCGCTGCGTGCCGGCAGCGGGGAAGCGCAGTTCGATCCTGTCTGGATGACTTGGGATGAGGCACTGGACAGCCTGACCTTCGAGGCTGAGCGGGAATGGGTCCGACGCGCTCGGCAGGCCAGCGAGAAACGTCTTGCAGGACAAGGACAATGAATAGTCGGCTGGATCGCGCGGACGAGAGTGTGTTTGAGCAGTCGGAATGGACCCTCGCGGCACTTCTGCCAGCCCACGAGGGGCCGGAGCTAGACAGGATTGTCGCGGAGCTTGAGGCACAGCTGAGGGAGTTCGAGGCCTATCGGGGGCGACTCTCCACAGGTATGAGCGTACAGACGTTGGGGGGGTGATGGCGCTTGCGGAGTCGATCGCCAGGGCGCTAGCCCGGCTGACCGGCTATGCGAATCTCTGGTTTGCCGAAAAGACCCATTGCCAGGAGGCCCTGGCATTTCTCGGGAGAATGGAACAACTCGGCACAGAGGTATCCAACACGATGTTGTTCTTTGAGCTTTGGTGGAAAGGCATCGACGATCCAGATGCCCAGCGGCTCCTGTCGGCGAGTGGCGACAACGCCTACTACCTGGAGGCGGTTCGGCGCTTCATGCCGCATACGCGATCCGAGGCGGAGGAGAAGGCGATCAATCTGAAGAATGTCAACGGCGTGAACGCGCTGGTCAATCTGTACGACATGATCACGAACCGCTTCTCATTCGAGTTCGAGGTGGACGACCAAGGGAGGCAGGCTTCGACGTGGCATCGGCCGAGTTCTGGAAGGGAGGTTTTGAAGTGCTGCGCCGCATGGTCGACGACCTGGCAGTTCTGTGACGTTGTCGCCCCGCTCGAACCCCTTGCCTCAAGCAATCAATGATGCGTTCTGACGTCGAGGTTCAGCTGACGCTCAATCAGCGGCTTCTACCGGCCTTAGCCGCAGTGGTGCTTGTGTTACACCTCGTTGCGCCGTATAGGGGCTGGATGATCCTCCTAGTGGCACTGGGGGGCGCGCTGGCGACGGGGTATCTGTGGGTACGGTCTTTGGCTCGTAGCCTTAGGCTCACGCGGGAAATGCGGTACGGCTGGGCCCAGGTCGGCGACTGCGTGGAGGAGCGCTTTCAGCTGACCAACCGGGGTGTCCTGCCTGCGCTTTGGGTGCAGGTAGCGGACCACTCGACCATGCCGGGCTACCAGGTGGAGCGGGTTTCGACCGTCGGAAGCCGGGATACGACCCGCTGGCGGGTCAAAGGCGCCTGCACGCAGCGTGGTCTCTTCAACTTAGGGCCCACGAGCCTTCTGTCGAGCGACCCCCTTGGCATCTTCACCATGGCGTTGCACTATCCGCAGTCCATGCCGTTCCTGGTGATGCCCCCAGTCGTCTCGCTACCCGGCATTGAGGTAGCCCCTGGAGGGCGAGCGGGACAAGCCCGTCCAAGGCCGAGCGCTTTGGAGCGCACGGTCAGTGCCGCGATGGTGCGGGAGTACGTCCCTGGCGACAGCCGTCGCTGGATCCACTGGCGAAGCACAGCGCGGCACGGTGTGCTGC
>JASFVG010000149.1:0-10290 GCA_050049955.1 Anaerolineae bacterium
CGGATCGGGCGGATAGTACAATGACCGATTCGGGTACGCCCACGTCGTGCGGATTGATGATCTCGTAGGTGGTCCGCTCTTTGAGCACACCATCCTGGTGTATGCCGGACGAGTGGGCGAAGGCGTTGGCACCTACGATCGCCTTGTTTGGCTGCACGGGGATGCTGGTCAACTGGCTGACCATCCTGCTGACGGGGTAGATGCGCCGGGTGTCGATGTTTGTGCCTACCCCAAAAAGGTCGGGTCGGGTCCGCAGCGCCATGACCACTTCCTCCAACGAGGTGTTGCCCGCTCGCTCTCCGATTCCATTGACCGTGACTTCAACCTGGCGAGCCCCGTTGAGGACGCCGGCTAGCGTGTTGGCCGTCGCCATCCCCAGGTCGTTGTGGCAGTGCACGGCAATCACCGCCCGGTCGACGTTTGGCACGTTGTGCACCACACTACGAATCAGCGCGCCGAACTCGTCGGGTGAGGCGTAGCCGGTCGTGTCAGGGATGTTAACAACTGTGGCCCCGGCGTCGATCACGGCCTCGAGCACGCGATAGAGATACGCCGGGTCCGCCCGTCCGGCGTCCTCTGCGTAGTACTGCACGTCCTCCACAAACCGCTTGGCGTATTCGACCGCATCCACGCCCCTCGCCAGAGCACCCTCTCGCGTTGTGCCAAGTTTGTGCTTGATGTGGACGTCAGAAACGCCTAGCCCAGTGTGGATGCGCGGACGTGCGGCATCTTTCAGGGCCTCAGCCGCAGCGTCTATGTCGTCGCGATTGGCGCGAGTCAGGCCGCAGACGACGCAGTCGCGGATCTCTCGCGAGATGGTCTGCACGGCCAGGAAATCGCCGGGTGAGGAGATGGGGAAGCCTGCCTCGATCACGTCCACGCCCATCGCCTCCAGCGTCCGCGCGATCTCCAGTTTCTCGTCGACGTTCAGCGCCGCCCCAGGCGACTGCTCCCCGTCCCGCAAGGTAGTGTCGAACACAGCCACCGCGTTTTCAGTCATCATCCCACTTCCGTCCATAGGTCTCTCCTGGGCTCGTCGGCACGACGGTCGGGAGCGTGCAGGGTGCAGCCCGCTTTCGAGCGCCGCTCATCGTTGGGAAACCACGTTCACTCCCCGCTCGCCTCCCACTTCTCTGGGCGAAGCGAGCGTACCGCCTTGCCAGCGCGCCACATCTCCGACTCGCGCATCTCGCGTAGCTCCTCCTCCAGCCGCTCCCTGTAGTCCTCGGCACTGTTGGCCTCAAGCACGATGCGCGTCTCCTCGCCCGCGACGACGCTTTCGTAGAGCTCATCGAAGACTGGCACAACCGCCTCCCGAAAGCGATGCTTCCAATCGAGCGCCCCGCGCTGTGCAGTGGTGCTCACATTGGCGTACATCCAGTCCATACCACCCTCACCGACCAGCCGAATAAGGCTTTGAGTAAGCTCCTCTACCGTCTCATTGAACGCCTCACTTGGGCTGTGGCCGTGCTTCCGAAGCACGTTGTACTGGGCCTCCATGATGCCGGTCAGGGCCCCAACCAAGACACCCCGCTCGCCCGTCAGGTCGCTGCGGACCTCGTGCTCGAACGACGTGGGGAACAGATAGCCAGATCCAATAGCCACCCCGGTAGCCAGCGCGCGATCCCGGGCACGACCGGTGTAATCCTGATGAACAGCGTAGCTAGCGTTGATGCCGCTTCCGGCGAGGAAGTTCCGCCTCACGCTGGTCCCAGATCCCTTGGGCGCCACCAGGATGACGTCCAGACACTCCTGCGGCACGATGTTCGTCTGGTCGCCGTAGACCACGGAAAAACCGTGGGAGAAGTAGAGTGCGTCCCCCTCGCTGAGATGGGGCTTGATCGCCGGCCAAAGGGCTACCTGAGCAGCGTCCGAGACGAGGAACTGGACGATTGTGGCCCGCTCCACCGCCTCCTCCCAGCGGAACAGCGTCTCTCCCGGGACCCAGCCGTCGCGCCGGGCCTTGTCCCAGGAGCGCTGCCGCTGCGGCGAGCCGCCCACGAGCACGTCTACCCCGTTATCCCGCATGTTGAGGGCCTGAGCCGGACCCTGCACGCCGTAGCCAAGCACAGCAACGACCTCATCCTTCAGAACGTCACGGGCCTTCTCCAGTGGGAACTCCGCCCTCGTCACAACGTTCTCTACTACGCCACCGAAATCGATCTCTGCCATCATCTCCTCCGTTCCGCTTCGAAATCAACCTGCGCTGACCCGTTCAAGCCAAGACAGGCACCAGCGGGCTGCCTGCAACTCATATGCCAATCCCCCAAGTACGAATCAACTGCGCCCGACGACCGCGCTGCTCAGGCAGCCGCTCCGGTCATCGTTCCTTTCCTGTGGACCCGCGCACCATCGCCACGCGTCCTGTCCGTACCATCTCCTTGACGCCGAAAGGCTTCAGGATCTCATACAGGCCGTCGATCTTGTCCTCTGTTCCGGTGACCTCGACCGTCAGCGTGTCCAGGCCCACGTCTACGACCCGGGCGCGGAAGGTATCAACGATCTGCATCACCTCCGACCGGCTGCCGTTACTGGCCTCCACCTTAATCAGTGCCAGATCGCGCACCACAGATGGCTGCTCAGTCACGTCCTCCACCTTGATGACGTTGACCAGCTTGTAGAGATGCTGTACCACCTTCTCAGCGTCGGTTCGCTCGCTGTCGACAACGATCGTCATACGCGACACACCGGGCACCTCCGTGTGGCCTACGGTAAGGCTCTCGATGTTGAACGCGCGCCGCCGGAACAGACTGGCGACCCGGTTTAGCACGCCGGGTTTGTCTTCCACCCACGCCACCACTGTACGGCCCATGCCTGTCCTCCTTCAGAACCTGGTGCTGCGAATCTCCTCACATAGCCCCTCAGGCGCCGGCGCCCCGCACCGAACCCGTTCCGCCGACCGCCGCTGCGAAAGCCCCTACACCGGGCGCCGGATCATCTCGTGAAGCGCCGCTCCAGCGGGCACCATAGGATAGACGTTGCCGTCCTGTCCCTCCTGGGCGATCTGAAACTCGATGAGTGCCGGCCCGGCGTGTGATCGTGCGTCCTTCACCACGCTTTCCACGTCTCTCGACCTGGTCACCCTCCACCCTTGGACACCGTACGCTTCGGCCAGCATCACGAAATCCGGATTGAGCAGACGCGTGGACTCGTAGCGCCCCTCGAAGAAGAGCTCCTGCCACTGGCGCACCATCCCAAGATAGCCGTTGTTGAACACCGCGATGCGGATGGGCAGCTGCTCCTGTACAGCGGTCGCCAGCTCTTGCAGCGTCATCTGGAACCCTCCATCGCCGACGATGGCCCACACCTCTCGGTCGGGACACGCGACCTGAGCGCCGATCGCTGCGGGCAGACCGAAGCCCATCGTCCCCAGACCACCTGAAGTGACCTGGGTGTGTGGGTTCTCGAGCGGGTAGTACTGCGCCGCCCACATCTGGTGCTGCCCGACGTCCGTAACGAGGATAGCGTCGCCATCGGTAAGTCGGTAGATGGCATCGACCACCTGGGGGGGCAGCAGACGGCCGTTGTCCGGGCGATGCAGGACATCTCGCTTCCGGGTGTCGTCGCGCCAACCCTCGATCTCCCGCAGCCAGGCGCCGCGATCGGCCTTATCAACGCTCGGCAGCATGTCCTTCAGTACCTGACGCAGGTCACCCTCGATCGCCACATCCACGGGCACGATCTTGTTGAGCTCCGCAGGATCCAGGTCGATGTGGATCTTCCGGGCGTCGGGCGCGAACGTCTCCAGGGTCCCTGTCACGCGGTCGTCGAAGCGCATGCCGAACGCAAGTAGAAGGTCGGCCCTCTGAATAGCTTGATTGACGTAGGCCTCGCCGTGCATACCCATCATTCCCAGGGTGAGAGGATGGGATTCGGGGAAGCCGCCCCTCCCCAGCAGCGTGAGCGCCACCGGCGTCTGGGTCTTCTCAGCGTACGCTCTCAGCTCACCCATGGCACCCGACATCAGAACGCCCTGGCCAGCCAGGATCACCGGCCGCTTCGCCTCATTCATCAGCCCCAGCGCCTGACTGACCAGCACCGGATCGCCCGACCCCCGTGGACGGTAGCCGGGCAGCTCCATGCCTTCGGCGGGGGAGACGAAATCAGTCTCTGCCAGCTGAACGTCCTTGGGCAGGTCAATCAGCACAGGTCCCGGTCGTCCGCTGTTCGCCACGTAGAACGCCTCATGGATCACGGTGGCAAGTTGGTCGACATCCGTCACCAGGTAGTTGTGTTTCGTAATGGGGAGCGTGACGCCGGTGATGTCCGTCTCCTGGAATGCGTCGGAGCCGATGAGTGGGCTGGAAACCTGGCCTGTGATGCAGACCAACGGGGAGGAGTCGATCATTGCCGTCGCAATCCCTGTGACCAGATTGGTGGCGCCTGGCCCGGAAGTGGCCATCGCCACCCCGACTCTGCCAGAGACCCGGGCGTAGCCGTCCGCCGCGTGACCGGCTGCCTGCTCGTGCCGCACCAGGATATGGCGGATACCGTACTCCTGTCGCGGATGATAGGTGGGCATGATCGCGCCTCCGGGAATACCGAAGACGACCTCCACGCCCTCCCGCTTCAACATCTCCCAGACGATCTGCGCCCCTGTCCTTCTCATCCTACCCCCTTGCCTCGTGCTGCTGCCCGCACCCAGATGAGCTCATAACGAAGAAAGCCGCCCGGTTGGGCGGCTTCCTCTCGTGCTCCTCGGCTTTCGCAAACGCTAGGCCTACGGCGCCATCCCAACCCCCGGGTCCTCCTGACTAAGCAGGAGGATGCCGCTAACGATGACAATGATGATAAGGCCGAGAAGCATCACAGGACGCCTCGTGCCCTGAGTCGCACATTCAGCACTGGCCCTGGGCCGGTCCACACTGTGCAGGCTGCTCTGGGTTGGATTCTGGCCTACGGTTTCCATCAGGATCTGACGGTCTCCTCACGACACAAAAAGAGGCCGCCCCACCGGGCGGCCTCGTTCTAGTCTAACTCAAGCCTGTGCCCAGCGGGTCAACGCCCCTTGTCTACGACAAGGAGCAGGACGGGCAGGACACTAATCAATGCGCTTGTATGTCGTGTCATATGGTATCTTACCTTACAGCCTGCATTATACACCATCCGAATGGGCTGTCAAGTCGGTGTTTGGGCGGTCAATCCGTCGGCCCTGCCACGTCGTGACGCCGAAGGTGCACGCTGCTCCCAGCTTCTGCGGCAAAGGGTTCAGTCACGCTCGTCCAGCACGCCAAACCCGTCAGGATCCCGAGGCCTCTGGCTGGCGGCGCCCAGCAGCCTCGACTTCTGATATGCGGCCCAGACTGCCTTGGACAACACAGTTCTGAGGCCTCCCTTCTCCAGCTGGTAGATCGCCTCCGCGCTCGTACCTCCCGGAGATGTGACCATGTTCCGCATTTCGGCGAGGTGTCGATCGGTCTGCTGGGCGAACATGGCCGAGCCGAGGACCGTCTGGATCACCAGTTGCTCCGCCACCCGCCGGGAGAAACCCAGATGAACAGCGGCGTCTGTCAGCGCCTCCATCATGAGGAAGACGTACGTTGGCCCGGTGCCGCTGACGGCCGTGGCCATGTCGAGCATCCCTTCATCCTCGACGTACTTCTCGTACCCCATCGCCTGTAGGAGCGCACTCGCCTGCCTGTACTGCGCCTCGCTGACCTCCTGCGACGCGGTCCATACCGTCATGCCCTGGCCGATCTTGGCCGGCGTGTTCGGCATGGCCCGCACCACCGCGCGATGCTGGAGGCCTTCCGATACCGTCGCAACACGCATCCCGGCAACGATCGATAGGACCAGCGCCTCTGGATAGATGGCGCCATTCAGCTCCCGCAGCACTGTTGGCAGAACCTGAGGCTTGACCGACAACACCACGATATCGGCCGCCTCCACCGCCTCCCGGTTGTCGGTCGTCGCGGCGACGCCGTAGCGCTGGTTGAGCTCCAGGGCCCGCGACTTCCGTGGACCACTCGCGGATATCCGTCCTGCGGGGAGCAGCCCCTTGTCGATCAGCACCTGCATCATGGCCTCGGCCATCGTTCCGCTACCCACGAAGGCCACCGCCTTGCCGCTCAACAGTTCAGTTGCGGTTCCAACCACCACGTCTCCTCCAGTGCTCCTGCGCAAAGGCAGTACTTCGCTCCGCACCGACCTACCCGACGGGGGTCAGCCACCCGTGCCGGTCCGCAATCTCCCCGCTGGTGATGCCGAAGAACTCCTCCTGCAACCGCTCCGTCACAGAACCGCGCTTGCCGGAACCAACCGGGACGCCGTCAATCGAGCGAATCGGCGTGATCTCCGCCGCCGTCCCGCAGAAGAAGACCTCGTCCGCCATGTAGAGCGCCTCGCGGGGCATGAACGCCTCACTCACCTGGTAGCCCAACTCCTCGGCCAGGGTCACCACGCAGCGTCGCGTGACGCCCTCGAGAATGGACGCAGCCAGAGGCGGCGTCAGAACCTGGCCATCCCTTACAAGGAAGAGGTTCTCACCGCTGCCCTCACTGACGTAGCCGTTGGCATCCAGCGCAATCCCCTCCGCATAGCCGTGATCGACCGCCTCCATCACGATCAACTGCGAGTTCACGTACTGCCCACCTACTTTTGCCGCAGCAGGGAATGCCCCGGGCGTCATGCGCCGCCACGAGCTGACGCCCGCGTCGATGCCCTGCTCGATCGCCTCGGCCCCCAGGTACCGCCCCCATTCAATCACAATGATGGCAACGTCCAACGGATACAGCCGCGGGTCGATGCGAAGCCCGCTGGCGCCTCGAAGGACCAGGGGCCGGATGTAGCACGACTCGTAACCGCTCGCGACGACGGTATCGAGGATGGCGTGCCTCACCTCCTCGCTAGTGTACGGAATGTCCATCCGAGCGATCTTGGCTGAGTTGAACAGCCTCTCAACGTGGGCGTCTAGGCAGAACACCGCCGGCCCGCCACTCGTCGCATAGGCACGGAGGCCCTCGAAGATGCTCGAACCGTAGTGCAGAGCGTGAGCGGTCACGTGGACCTGCGCCGCATCCCACGGGACCAGTTCGCCGTTGAACCAGATGGTCCTGCTGTCGCTGCCAGACATGGTTGCCTCCTCGATGCCTGATGACTACTTTTCGCCGCGCGCCTACGACAAACCAGAAGCCCCCAATCCGCGGGGGCCTCTGGGCTAGAACGACGGCTCTGCTTGGCCTCCAGACTAGCCTGACTCCCTCCCAGGCGGCACCCTCTCAAGGACGAGGATAGGCTTGGCCGCGATAGGAACTGCGCCGGCCAGGAGTGGGCGAGTCTGGCACACTCGATACTCGCTCCTTCCAGAACGCCGTGTTGAATAGGCTGCCGCCGATCATAGCATGCGGACCTCAGTTGTCAAGCCGTGCTGATCTCCATCTACCCGCCGAATCGCCACCCACTCCCGCTGGTCTCTCACCTAGCTACCGACCAGTTGTCTGGCCCTGCTGATCTGCGTCGCCACCGCGGCGGGCGCCGTACCGCCGTACACGGCCCGGACCTCCACGGAACGGGAGAAATCAAACACGTCGTACACGTCCTCACTGAAGATGGGATCGATCGCCTGATACACGTCGATGTGAAGTTCCCTCAGCGACACACCCAGCGCCTCAGCCCTCCGGACGACATGGCCCACCTTGTGATGGCTACGGCGAAAGGAGACGCCCCTCCGAACCAGATAGTCAGCCAGGTCCGTGGCCAGCACGCTGTCCTCGAGGGCAGCCTCCATGCGACCCGCGTTCACGTCGAGCGTCCTGATCACACCAGCTACAATCGCCAGCTCCGTCTTGAGCGTGTCGATGGTGTCGAAGAGGGGCTCCTTGTCCTCCTGCAGGTCTTTGTTGTAGGCGGTGGGAAGGCCCTTCAAGGTCGTCAGCAGCCCTGTCAGGTT
The DNA here is from genome assembly GCA_050049955.1 of Anaerolineae bacterium. Lineage (GTDB taxonomy): Bacteria > Chloroflexota > Anaerolineae > B4-G1 > B4-G1 > SKLM01. The sequence goes on from JASFVG010000149.1 coordinate 7,889, forward strand.
GCCGATCACTCGCCCGGTCTTGCCCCGCACGAGCTCCAGCGCATCAGGGTTCTTCTTCTGGGGCATAAGGCTGGAACCGGTGGCATAGGCCTCGTCTATCTCGACGAATCCGAACTCGCGGCTCGACCAGAGAATCAGATCCTCGGCTAGGTTGCTGAGATGGACCTGAGTCAGCGCCGCCCAGGAAAGGAACTCCACCACGAAGTCGCGGTCAGCGACCGCGTCGATGCTGTTCTCGCTGATGGCATCGAACCCTAAGGCAGCACAGAGCGCCCCACGGTCGATCTCGAAGGGATTCCCCGCCAGCGCTCCCGCCCCCAGCGGGCAGACGCGGGTACGTTTCGCCACGCCGTCCAGCCGCTGGCGGTCGCGCTCCAGCTTCCAGAAGAAGGACAGCACCCAGTGACTGAAGAGAACCGGCTGAGCCTGTTGCAGGTGGGTGTAGCCTGGCATCACCACGCCAAGGTGGGCCTCCGCCTGCTCGACGATCGCTCGCTGGAGGTCCACCAGCGCATCGCGCAGCGCCTCGATTTCGTCGAGCAAGAAAAGCCGCAGGTCTGTAGCAACCTGATCGTTGCGCGACCGCCCGGTATGCAGCTTGCCCGCCACTTCGCCCACCAGCTCGCCCAGCCGCCGCTCGACGGCCGTGTGGATATCCTCGTCGCTTTGGGCGATCTCGAACGTGCCAGCCTCGAACTCACCTCGCACCTGCTGCAGCCCGACCACGAGGGCGGAGTGCTCCTCCTCGCTGATAAGCCCGGATGCGACAAGGGCTCCCGCGTACGCGATACTCCCCGCGATGTCCGCCCCATACAACCGCTGATCGAAGCCGATGGAGTCGTTGAACCGCCGCATCAGGGCATCGGTCTTCCCTGCAAAGCGCCCTCCCCAGAGCTTCATCCCGCTATCCCCTCCCCGCGCCCTGTCTGGCCGGCTTAGTCCCTCTTGAACTTAGTGTAGTCCGGGGCGGCCCAGTCCGCCGCATTGCCCGTCTCCAGGTCCACCAGCGCCTTGACCTTGAGCGGGAGCCCAAACAGGTTGATGAAACCCTCGGCGTCGCCCTGATCGTACACATCGTCCTGTCCGAATGTGGCGAACTCTTCCCGGTAGAGACTCAGCGGCGACTTGCGTCCCACAACCCCGCAGTTGCCCTTGAAAAGCTTCACCTTCACGGAGCCGGTCACCGGCTCCTGCGTCTTGGCCACGAAGGCCCGCAGCGCCTCGTGCAGCGGCGTGAACCACTTGCCGTAGTACGTCAGCTCAGCAAAGCGGTTGGCCACGAGCTCCTTGTAGTGCAGCGTGTCACGGTCCAGGCAGATGCTCTCAAGGCCCTGGTGCGCGGTGTAGAGGATGGTGCCGCCGGGCGTCTCATAGATGCCGCGGGACTTCATCCCCACCAGCCGGTTCTCCACCAGGTCGGCCCGGCCCACGCCGTGGGCGCCACCCACCTCGTTCAAGTATGTGAGCAGGTCCACGGCGCCCATGGCCTTTCCATCCACGGAGACAGGCACACCCTGCTCGAAGTCGATCACCAGGTAGGCCGGCTCGTCCGGGGCCTCGTTGGGCGCCACCGTGAGGCAGAAGACGTCCTTTCCAGGCTCGTTCCAGGGATTCTCCAGGTCGCCGCCCTCATGGCTCATGTGCCAGATGTTCCGGTCGCGGCTGTAGATCCCCTTCGACGTCCGCTGCACCGGGATGCCGTGGGCATCGGCATACGCCAGGGCATCCTCCCGGGACCTGATGTCCCATTCTCGCCACGGGGCGATGACTTCGAGGAAGGGGTTGAGCGCCTTAGCCGTCAGCTCGAAGCGGACCTGGTCGTTTCCCTTGCCCGTGCACCCGTGTGAGACGGCATCCGCCCCCTCCTTCTCCGCGATCTCCACGAGGCGCTTGGCGGTTACGGGCCGCGCGAACGACGTGCCGAGCAAGTAGAGTCTCTCGTAGATCGCCCCCGATTGCATCGTCGGGAAGGCGTATTCCGTGAGGAACTCCTCTCGTAGATCGACGATGTAGGCCTTGCTCGCCCCGCTGGCCAGGGCCTTCTCCTCAAGCCCTTCCAGTTCCTCATCGCCCTGCCCCAGGTCGGCGGTGAAGGTCACCACCTCGCACCTGTAGTTCTCCTTCAGCCAGGGTACTATGACAGACGTGTCAAGACCACCCGAATAGGCCAGAACCACCTTCTTATACTTGCCACCTTTCACGCCTCACCTCCTTCTGTGTTGGTGCGCCTCTCCTTCAAACGACAAACGCGATGGTGACCCATCGCGCACAAGAAGAGAGCCAGCCTCCATCTGGAGACTGGCTCTTGTTACCTGAGGCTATGCAGCCCGAAACAAGCCTACCCAGATGGGTGGACTGGCTCTCCGCGGGCTCGTCGCTTGCCGACTAGCACGGCTCTCACG
>JASFVG010000150.1:0-10275 GCA_050049955.1 Anaerolineae bacterium
CGGAGGGCTTCCAAATGGCGTTTCCGCGCCGCGGCGGCGTCTTGCTTCACCCCACCTCTCTCCCCGGTCGGTCCGGGATCGGCGATCTCGGCCATCATGCCCATCGATTCGCAGACTTCCTTGCCGCCGCTGGTCAATCCTACTGGCAGATACTCCCCCTTAGCCCCACAGGCTACGGCGACTCCCCCTACCAGGCGTTGTCGGCGTTTGCGGGCAATCCCATGCTCATCAACCTCGACAGGCTGGTCGGGCTGGGGCACCTCTCGAACTCGGACATCGATAGCCTCCCTTTCTTCCCAAAGGATCGCGTCGATTTCGGGCCAGTCATCTACCACAAATCGCGCGTCCTAGACCGCGCCTTCGCCAACTTCCAGGCCGGAGCCACCGCCGATCAACGGACTGCTTTCGACGCCTTCTGCGCAGACCAAGCCTATTGGCTGGAGGACTTCGCCCTCTTCATGGCGCTGAAGGAGAGCCACCAACTCCGGCCCTGGAACGAGTGGGAGCCAGAGCTCGCCGCGCGGGAGCCAGGCGCCTTGGCTCGAGCCCGACGGGCGCTGCGCAGCGAGATCGAGAGCCAGAAGTACCGGCAGTGGCAATTCTTCCAGCAGTGGTTGGACGTCAAGCGGTACACCAACCGGCGAGGGGTCTCCATCATCGGCGATATCCCTATCTTCGTCGCCCTCGACAGCGCTGACGTGTGGGCCAACACCGGGCTCTTCCGGTTCGATGAGAACCTCGAACCCATCGTGGTTTCCGGCGTACCTCCCGACTACTTCAGCAAGACGGGTCAGCTCTGGGGCCATCCCCACTACCATTGGGACGTTATGGCGGAGAACGACTACACCTGGTGGATCTCCCGATTCCGCATGGCCTTTACCCAAGCCGACGTTGTGCGCATCGATCACTTCCGAGGGTTCTACAACTACTGGGAGGTCCCGGCCGACGCCGAGACCGCCGTTAGGGGCGAATGGCGACACGGCCCCGGTGCCCGCCTGTTCCGCAGCGTAACGGCATCTCTGGGTGAAGTACCCATCATCGCTGAGGACCTCGGCGACTTCGATGACGAATCTCGCGCCGGGGTTGACGCCCTCCAGGAAGAGTTCGGCTATCCCGGCATGAAGACACTCCAATTCGCCTTCCGCACGGGCCCATCCGACCCGTTCTTGCCCCACAACTACCTCCCGGGCTGCGTAGCGTACACTGGCACTCACGACAACGATACCGTCACCGGCTGGTACCAGTTTAGCGCCACCCAAGAGGAGCGAGCCTTTGCCCGTAGGTACCTGAACAGTGATGGCTCACACATTGCCTGGGACCTGATCCGCGCTGCCTGGGCCTCCGTCGCCAACACCGCCATGACCACAGCGCAGGACCTGGCCGGTTTGGGACACGAGGCACGGATGAACCTTCCTGGAACCGTCGGCCCGCCCAACTGGTGCTGGCGTCTTCGCGACGGGGAGCTGACTGATGACATCGCCCGCCGCCTGCGGGATATCACAGTCACCTACGGACGCGGAGGATAGTCACCTGCGGGCCGTGGCGACCTACTCTTCCCACTTCCCCGCCTGCGTGCTATAATCACGTTGCCTGTGCAATCTAGCAGCCCGCACCCAAGACTTCATCGAGGAAGGACATCGGCAGTCCGACCACTTCACAGAGCAGAGCGACTTTATGCCCGAACCCATTGAACCGCATACCCACGCCACTGATGCGCATGTGGCCAACGATGGCTACTTGCACTGTATCCGCTGCGGGCTCTGTCTATCAGTTTGCCCGCTATATCGTCTTACACTGAACGAGACCGATTCGCCACGCGCCCGTGTGGCCCTCTTGCGCGCCGTGCGGGAGGAGTTGGTGGAACGCCCCACCGCCGAGACCGCGGCACTGTTCTTCCGCTGCGTGCTTTGCGGAGCTTGCACCTTCGCGTGCCCCAGCGGCGTGACGGTTGACCGGGTCCTTGAGCTGACACGCGGCGAAATGGCCGATCTGGGCCTAGCGCCTGAGCCGCTCGTCGCCCTGGGGGATCGGATCGCCGAGGGACACAACATCTCCGGCGAACCCAACGAGAACCGGTTGATGTGGGCCGACAACCTTCCCTTCCTACCGACCGGCGTAGGGAAGGAACAGGCGGAGGTCGTTTACTTTGTCGGCTGCGTTAGCGCGATGTTCCCACGCAGCTACTCCGTGGCGCAGTCTTTCGTCGAGCTTCTTGAGAAGGCCGATGTCGGCTACGGCCTGCTTGGCGAGAAGGAGTGGTGCTGCGGCTATCCCCAGGCCATCAGCGGCGAGCCGGATCGCGCCCGCGAGACCATGCGCCATAACCTGGAAGCCGTCAGGGCCCTGCGGCCTAAGACCCTGGTTACCACGTGCCCCTCCTGCTACCACTTCTGGAAACACACCTACCCCGTGGCCCTGGAGGAGGACCTCGAGTCCGAGGGCCTCGGTTTCGAGGTTGTGCACGCCACCGAGTTCCTGGCCGACCTCCTAGAGGCTGGTCGCATCCCGCTGCGGGACGACCTGCGCGAGCAGGTAGTGACCTACCATGATCCCTGTGACCTGGGGCGCAAGAGCGGCGTATTCGACGCGCCCCGGCGCATTATCGCCCAGCTCCCCGCCGTGACACTCGTGGAAATGCCGGAGAACCGCGAGGGATCCCACTGCTGTGGCGGTGGGGGCAATCTGGAGAGCTTCGACCCCGACCTGAGCGGCGCCATCGCGGCCAGACGCATCCAGCAAGCAGCAGAGACCGGCGCCAAGACAGTGCTGTCGGCCTGCCAGCAGTGCGAGCGAACGCTCCTCACCGCCGCCCGCTCGGAGCGCATCCGCGTCCGAGCCAAGGACATCGTTGAGGCAGTGCTGGACGCAGCGGAGTGATAGGATACCAGATAACGGCCACCTCGTCATGAACGCGCCCGACTGATGGTAGCACGCTTGCGCGAGGGCTTGGAAAGGACTTGCTTGGAAAGGACATGCCTGGAAAGGATACGACCGACACCATTCAGAGACTCCAGGAGGCTATAGGGGCCCAGAAGGTCCTCAGCTCTCTGGAGGACCGCATTGCCTACTCCTACGACGGCACCTTCGAGCAGAACCTGCCGGACCTGGCAGTGCTCCCGGAATCGACCGACGACGTGGCAGCGGTCGTGCGTATTGCTGCAGAGCTTGGGGTCCCAATCGTCCCCAGAGGCATGGCCTCCGGACTGGCGGCGGCCTCCGTGCCTTTCGGCGGTGGCATCGCACTGTCGCTCACACGTATGGACCGCATCCTGGAGATCGACGAGGAGAACTACACTGTTCGCGTCGAGGCAGGAGTGATCACTGCCGACCTGGAGACAGCTGTTGGCGAGTTGGGCCTGTTCTACCCACCCGACCCGTCAAGCAATAAGCAGTCCACCATTGGCGGCAATATCGCGTGCAATGCCGGCGGCCCCCGGTGCCTGAAATACGGCGTCACCGGTGACTACGTGATGGGGCTCACCGTCGTCCTGCCCGACGGGGAGGTGCTGCAGACTGGCGGCAAGGCGATCAAGAACGTTGTCGGGTACGATCTGACCTCACTCTTCGTCGGCTCGGAGGGGACGCTGGGCGTGATAACCGAGGCTCTTCTGCGGTTGACGGCAATGCCCCAGGTCGTGCGCACGGCTCGCGCCGAGTTCCCAGCCCTAGAGGACGCCTCTCGCGCGGTCAACGCCGTCCTGCAAACAGGTGTCGTCCCGGCGACTCTCGAGCTCATGGACGAGACAGCCATCGCCTGCATCGAGGAGGCGATGGGGCTTGGGCTGCCGCTCGACGTGGAAGCCATGCTGATCATCGAAAGCGACGGCTCGGACGAGCAAGCCGTCGTGCGGGAAATCGAGACAGCGGCTCGTGTGTGCCGTCAGAACGGCGCTCGGGAGGTGATTGTCGCCACGACTGAAGAGGAGCGGGACCAACTCTGGCGCGCCCGACGCTCTGTGTCGCCGTCGCTGGCCCGCAAGGCCCCCAACAAACTAGGCGAGGACATCACCGTCCCCCGCAGCGCTATTCCGGAGGCAGTGCGGCGCATCAAAGCCATAGGAATCGACTATGGCCTGCCCATCGTCATTTTTGGTCACGCCGGCGACGGCAACCTCCATCCCAACATCCTCTTCGACAAGCGCGAGGACGAACAGTGGGAGAAGGTGGAACAGATGGTCGGTGAGATCTTCCAGGTGGCACTCGATCTCGACGGCACCCTTTCCGGCGAACACGGGGTGGGCACCCTGAAACGCCCCTACATGGAGCGGGCGGTCGGTTCACTCTCGCTCGACATCCAGCGACGTATCAAGGAAGCGCTGGACCCGCACAACATCCTGAACCCTGGGAAGGTCATCCCCGAGAGGCTTTGACTCCATGATTGGAGTCCCCTGTCACGTTGCTAGAGCTGTTCCCGACAGTCAAGACTCCGACACCTCGTTGATCAAGCGAATGCGCTGCAGCGAACGACCCAAGAGTGCGCAGCCCCGCGCACGCGCGCGGCGAGCCTCGCGGTTCGTTCCCGCTGCCCAGGACATATGCCTGAAGAGAGCAAAGGTCCATCCAGGCGCTGGACTTGTCTAGGCTTGATCTTCCTACTGGCCCTCCTACCACGAGCGCTCAACCCGGTGTCAAGATCAATGCTCTGGTACTTTCGTGCCATCCACTTCACCGACGCGCTGCTGGCGAGGGACTGGGCGGCAACCTATCAGTGCTGTCATCCAGGTGTGACCACGATGTGGCTCTCCGGCTTAGCCATCAAGGCCTTCGGCTGGAAGCGGGAACTCTCGTCCGCCCAGCTTCTCGGCATTGAGCCCACGACTCCCGGGACCCACGACCACGCTATCGGGGCTGGGGTGGTTCCCCTCGCCCTGGCTAGCGCATTGTGCATCGCTTTCTGCTACCCTCTGCTGCTGCGACTCACCGGGCATCGCATAGCGCTTGTTGCCAGCTGCCTCATGGCCCTCGATCCGTTCCTTATCACCCACAGCAAAGCGCTCCATGTGGACGGCCTGATGACGATGCTCATGATCACGAGCGCGCTCTTCCTGTTCCGTCACGTGCGCGGGTCAAGATGGCGTGATCTGGTATCGAGCGGCGCATGTGCCGGACTCGCCTTCCTCACCAAGATACCCTCTCTATTCCTTGTTCCATTCACAGGTGTGACTCTGGCAGCCCGTACGCTCATCCCGCCCCTTCAAGGCTCTGCCTCGAGCACCAGGGGCCATGAAATGACACACCGGCTGACCCAGTCTGTCCGGGCCCTGCTGGTCTGGGGCTCAGTAGCAGCCATCCTTTTCGTCGTGCTCTGGCCGGCTGTCTGGATCCAGCCGTTCGAGGTACTGGGGCGGATGAGAGACCGGACACTGTTCCACGTTGAGGAAGTCCACATCAAACCAGTCTTCTTCAACGGCAGAGCAACATACGAGGATCCGGGGCTGCCGTTCTATCTGGCGACTGTGGCCTGGAAGACCACCTTCGTCACCTTGCCGGCTGCCGTGGCAGGCCTCATCTGGGCCGCGCTCCAGGGGAACAGAGGCAAGGTAGACAGGACGGCGTGGCTGCTCGGCGCTTTTGCCCTATGCTTCACGCTGCTGATAGCAGTGCCGTCCCACAAGGCCCTCCGATACCTCCTACCCGTATTCCCGGCTCTGGACATCCTAGCTGGCATTGGCCTCGTGAAAGGCGCTACCTCCCTGGCCCGACGCCTTCATAGCTCGATCCGCCGCTGGATGCCTGCTGTCCTCATTGCTCTCGCATTGGGGCTACAGGCTGCGATTGTGCTGCCTCGCCATCCCTACTACGGAACGCACTACAACCGCCTTCTGGGAGGCCCCAGCGCGGCCCAGCACGTCTTGCCTCTCCAGACCCAGGGTGAAGGGCTCGATCTGGCGGCTCAGTATCTGAACAGCCTGCCCCATGCATCGCTGGCCAGGGCCATGGTCTACCCGCTCGGCGGCGAGCTCTTCCAGCGCAGCTTCCTCGGCTTCACCAGTGCAGAGCCTGAACCCTGGACCGACTATCGTGTGTATTACGCCAACCAAGTGCAGCGCGGTCTCGGCGACGCAGCTTGGCAGAAAGCGTGGAACACCGACAGGGAGAACACACCCCTGTGGTCCTTGGTCTTTGACGGCGTACCCTATGTCTGGGTCTACGGTGCACCACCCGCGGAGCCCGCATGTGGTGGCCCAGAGTTCGAAGGGGGCTACACGCTCGGACAAGATATCCGGTTGAACCGGTATCGCCTCAGCGGGGAGGCGCTGGCCCCGGGGGACACCCTGACCGTTGCCCTGATCTGGCAGGCGAATGCCCAGATCGACGAAGACTACCATGTCTTCTGCCACCTCCACTCGCCGAGTGGCGAGCTGGTCGCGCAACGCGACGGCCCGCCAATCTACGGTGCCCGCCCCACGCCAGGCTGGCGAGTCGGCGAGGTGATTGAGGACGGCCACGAGATCTTTCTCGACGACGAGATACCTCCTGGCGAGTACGAGCTATCGGTGGGGCTGTACGAACCCGAGACAATGAAACGCGTTCCCGCCTACGCGGGATCCGGCGAGCGACTGCCCGAGGATCGAATCGTCTTGAGATCGGTGCTGGTTCAGATCCCAGATTCGTCTTCGGACTGATCTTGACCTGATCACAGTCATTACCACAAAGCCGTTGGCCGCGGGGCGCAGGACCGACCTCTCAGTCCCCGTGACCGGACTACCAGTCGACGAGGAGACATTGATGCTAGAGTTGAAGAAAGGTGCCGACATTCTCGCCGCGATCGGTGGCGTCAATTCGCTGCGCGAGGCCGAGGAGCTCTTCCAGGCCCGCTGCGACGACGAGACCATGGGGAAACTCCACCGGATCAGCAACGCGGAGGCCCTCCTGAAGATCGCCAACGCGATTTCGATGACGAATCCTGACCGGATCTTCGTCAACACCGGTTCGGACGCCGATCGGAAGAGAGTCAGGATCATGAGCATGGCCAAGGGCGAGGAGCACCCAGTGGCCATGAGAGACCACACCGTCCACTTCGACCTCGCTCTGGAGCAGGCCCGAATCATCGACCGGACATACTACATCGTGAACGCGGGCGAGAACACCAGCGTCCTGGCCAAGAGCATCCCTCGCGGCAGCGCGCTTGACAGCGTTAGGTCACATATGACCGGCATCGGCAGGGGAAAGACGCTCCTGATCGGGTTCTTCAGCCGCGGTCCCATTGGCGCCAAGGCTGCGATCCCAGCCCTCGAGATCACCACGTCGACCTACGTCATGCACTCGGCCGACATCCTCTACCGTCATGTCTATCGACACTTCGACCAGGAGGTAGACCGCGCCGGGCTGTTCTTCACGAACGTCCACGGCGAGGGACCGAACAGGACGGAAGACCTGCCGGAGGCCCGCGTCTTGATGGACAGGAGCTGGCAGACAACCTACTCGTTCCTCTGCACCTACGCCGGCAACACGCTCCTTCTGAAGAAGGGAAACCATCGATTCGCTGTCGACCTGGCAACCTACTTCCGTCGTGAAGAGGAACTCTCGGAGCACATGTTTCTCACCGGAATCACCCGGGACCGACAGACTACCTTCTTCGCCGGCGCGGCACCCTCGGGATGCGGCAAGACCACCACAGCCATGACGGGTACGGATTTCGTGGGCGACGATCTGGCACAGCTCTGGATTGCAGACGATGGTACCTTGCGGGGCATTAACCCCGAGAAGGGTATCTTCGGCATCGTGCGGGATGTCAACCGCGAGAGCGATCCCTACCTCATGAAGGCCCTGCGTGAGGAGGGGGCCGAAGTGATCTGGACCAACGTCCTAATCGACGTCCACGGCGTGCCCTACTGGGTCGGGAACGGGGAGGAACTTCCCGAAAGGGGCGTCAACTTCCAGGGAGAGTGGTGGAATGGCAAGATGGATGAAAGCGGTAGGCCGGTTCCCCTCTCCCACCCCAACGCCCGCTGCACCGTCGATTGCACCGAGATCTACAACTACAACGAAGCCGCTGCAGAGGATCCCCGCGGCGTGGAGGTACGGGTGATCACCTATAGCGGGCGCGACAGCGACACCATGCCCCCCGTCCGGGTCGCCCAGGATCCTGACCACGGCGTGGTCATCGGCGCTTCGATCCTCTCCGCTGCCACCGCCACTGAGGTCGGCGCCAAGGGCGTAAGGCGCCAGCCCTGGGCTAACGAGCCCTTCATTGCCGGTCCCCTGCACGACTATATGGCCGCTCAGTTCGCCTTCTTCAACTCCCATAGGCTCACGCGCAAACCGGTGATGGCGGGCTTGAACTACTTCCTCACCCACGCTGCCCGCGGCGGAGAGGGGAAAGGGCTGCTCGGGGAGAAAAGGGACGTCAAGGTGTGGCTCGGCTGGCTCGAGCGAGTCGCCCGGGGGGAATGCAGGGGCATCGAGACGCCCATAGGCTACATCCCCACCTACGCGGATCTCAAGGCCTTGTTCGCCGAGATGGACAAGCCATACCCGAAAGAGCTCTACGACAAGCAGTTCGCGCTCTACGTGGACAACATCCTGGCTAGGATTGAGCTTCAGGAGGCTGCCTACCGAGAAGAGGAGAACGTCCCGGACAAGCTGTTCGAGATCTATGCCGAGCAGCGGGCTGGTCTCGAAACCCTGAAGGCCAGGTATGGCGCTGTCGTCTCCGTCGAACAGCTGACGATGGAGACAAGCGGAGAGGTCTGAGCGGAAGCGCGATTGACGCAAGGAGGGATGATGGCGGATAGGCCTACAGGCGGGCGGCTGACAATAGAAGAGCTACTGGAGCAGGCCAGGCAGCCTGCTGAAGATGCGATGAAGCTCCATCCCTATTACCGGGGCAAGGTGCAGACCGCCCCCAAGTGTGTCGTTCGCGGGCTCGACGACTTCGCCATCTGGTACACCCCCGGTGTGGCGGAGCCGTGTCGTGTCATAAGCCAGGACGAGGGGCTGGCCTACGAATACACGAACAAGGGCAACTCCGTAGCCATCGTCTCTGACGGCACGCGGGTGCTAGGCCTGGGCAACATTGGCCCCGCCGCCGGGCTGCCTGTGATGGAGGGAAAAGCGCTCCTGTTCAAGTACCTGGGGGGGGTCGACGCGGTACCGATATGCCTGGACACCCGAGACCCCTACCGCATCATCCTCGCCGCAAAATGGCTGCAACCCTCCTTCGGCGGTATCAATCTGGAGGACATCGAACAACCCAAGTGCTTCCGCGTGCTTGACATGCTGCGCACCGATCCAGACGTCAACATCCCTGTCTGGCACGACGACCAGCAGGGCACGGCCACCGTCATCCTGGCCGGCTTGATCAACGCCCTGAAGATCGTGGGCAAGGCGATGGAAGACATCCGCGTCGCCGTGGTCGGGACGGGGGCAGCCAACGTCGCCACCATCCGCCTGTTGCTCGCCAGCGGCGTCGACTTCGGGCACATCATCGCCTGCGACAGCAAGGGCATCCTCCATCCAAACCGTGCAGACGTCGAGGCGCGCAAGACCGAGTTCGTCGACAAATGGCGTATCTGCCAGCGAAGCAATGCCGAGAACCGCCGGGGCGGCGTGGGAGACGCAGTGCGAGACGCCGACGTCTGCATCGCCGCCAGCAAGCCCGGCCCAGGGACCATCCAGCCCGAGTGGATCAAGGCCATGGCCGACGACGCCATCGTCTTCGCCTGCGCCAACCCCATTCCCGAGATCTGGCCGTGGGAGGCCAGGGACGCTGGCGCCCGCATCGTCGGTACCGGCCGCAGCGACTTCGCCAACCAGATCAACAACTCCCTTGGTTTCCCCGCCATCTTCCGTGGTGTCTTGGACGTTCGGGCCACCACCATCACCGACGAGATGGCCATCGCCGCCGCGAAGGCCCTGGCAGGCTACCAGGAGGAACGGGGGCTTGACGAGGAGTCGCTGCTCCCCACGATGAGCGATTGGGAGGTCTTTCCCCGCGAGGCTGCGGCTGTCGGCGTCAAGGCCCAGGAGCAAGGGGTTGCCCGTCTCGAACGGTCCTTCGACGACCTGCTGCGCCAGGCGCGACAGGTCATCCAGACAGCCCAGGATATGACCCGTTTCCTGATGGAGCGGGAGATCATCCCGCCTGTCCCACTCGGCGACTGAGAACGAGCAATGAGAACGAGCTTTGACACAGGCCGATAGCGCGTCCCAACCCGTCATTCCGGGTGCAGTCCGCCATTCCGAGCGCAGTCGAGGAATGCCTCGTGCCTCGGACAACCCACTCACCGACATTTGAGCGAGGAGCGACCGTAATGTATGAACTGATCATCG